>JAHJXD010000072.1 GCA_018827685.1 Patescibacteria group bacterium | reverse complement strand
ATTAATTTTTCTTTAGGTAAAATTAATTGATTGTTTTTTTGAGAATTAAATATCCAAGGATTACCAATAGCTGCTCGACCAATTATTATTCCATGCGCGCCTGTTTCTTTAATTTTCATTTTAGCTTCTTTAAGATTAGTTATATCGCCATTGCCAATAATTAAAGTTTTGCTTGCTTTGGCAATTTTTACAGCTTGTTTGATTGCTTCCCAATGAGCTGGCGCGGAAAATAATTCTTTTTTTGTTCTGGCATGAATAGCGATTGCCACTGGAGTTTCAGCTAAAAGTTCGCGCAGCCAGCTTGTTAAAATATTTTCTTTATAACCAATTCTAGTTTTTATTGAAACTGGCATTTGTCCAGCTCCTTTTTTTGTTGCTCGAATAATTTCCCGGGCTAATTTAAAATTTTTAATCAAAGCCGCGCCAGCTCCTTGTTTTTCTATTTGTTTATCCGGACATCCCATATTAATATCAATACCATCAAAGCCAAGCGATTTAATTAATTTTGCAACTTTAAAAAAATTATCTGGATTAGCTCCAAAAATTTGAGCAACTATTGGTTTTTCATTTTTTTCAAATTTTAAATAAGGCAACAATTTTTCTTTGCCTTGAGAACAAAGCCCGTCAACTGAAACAAATTCAGTATAAAAGACATCTGGTTTGCCATATTCAACAAACATTTGTCTAAAAACAATATCGGTTATATCATGCATTGGCGCCAAAACAAAAAAGGGAATCTTTAATTTTCGCCAAAATCCTTGAGACATAAAAACGCATTATAACATTGTAAGTGGAGTGAAATATTAAAAATACAAATTTCATTTTACACTTTTTGTAATTTTGACTTTTAATTTTTAATTTTCGATTTTTTTATTGTTTATCATTTTCCTACAAACTAAAAAGCTACAAACTAAAAAACTATTTTATTCCTCTTATTTTCAATGCATTTACAAGTCTTCTAATGCCTACTATATAGGCTGCTGTCCTCATGTCATTATTGTTTTGACTTTCCATTATTTGCCAAACTATTTTGAACGCGTTTATAATTTGTTTTTTTAAATCAGCCTCTACTTTTGTTTGCTCCCAATAATAATTGGTTAAATTTTGCACCCACTCAAAATAAGAAACAATCACTCCTCCAGAATTAGCTAAAACATCGGGAATTATTAAAATATGTTTTTTTTGCAATTTAATTTCTGCTTCTTGAGTAACTGGTCCATTTCCTAATTCAAGAATTATTTTTGCTTTGATTTTGTTGGCATTTTTTTTGTTAATCGCGTTTTCTAAAGCTGCTGGAATCAAAATTTCATTTGGCAATTCTAATAATTTTTCATTAGTAATATTTTTTGCGTTTTTAAAATTTATTACACTGCCGGTAATTTGTTTATGCGATACAACTTCTTTTATGTTTAATCCTTTTTCATTATATATAGCGCCCTTAGAATCTGAAACAGCTGTGATTTTATATCCTGCGTTATAAGCAATTAAAGCAAAGTTCATTCCTACATTTCCAAATCCTTGAACTGCTAAATTAATTTGATTTTTTTTTATTTTCATTTTGTCCAGCACTTGTTCAAAAACAAAAAATCCGCCTAAACTTGTTGCTGTGTCTCTGCCTAAGGAGCCATTAATTTCAACTGGCTTGCCAGTAACCACTCCTGGCGTGTTTTCGCCTTTAATACGGCTATATTCATCCATTATCCATGCCATAATTTGCGGATTAGTATAAACATCTGGAGCAGGCACATCTTTGAGCGGCCCGATAAAATCAGCAAATCCTCTTGCGTAAGCTCTTGATAATCGTTCCAATTCGCCTTGACTTAATTTTTTAACATCAACTATTACTCCGCCTTTGCCGCCGCCATAAGGTATGTTGGCAACAGCACATTTTATGGTCATCCAAAAAGCTAAAGATTTAACTTCATCTAAATTAACTTTTGGATGAAAACGAATGCCACCTTTATATGGTCCGCGAATATTATTATATTGCACGCGAAAACCAGTAAATACTTTAACGCGCCCGTTATCCATTAATACTGGCAAAGATATTTCAATTATTCTATCCGGTTTTCTTAAAATTTCTAGTTCATTATTATCAACATTCATAATCTTGCAAGTCTTGTTTAATTGATCAATAACTTCATTAAATTGTTTGGACATAAATTTTTTATAATAATTTCACACTGCGGTCTCTGCCGCAGGCTACCTTTTAAGGGGGTCTGGCGCCGCCAGTTTTAGTAATTTCTTTAAGCGCCTGTTTAGATTATTTTATAATCGTATTGATAATTTGTAGAATATCGTGTTTGTGGTTTTTAGATAGAATGCCAAACATTTTTAGTATAAAGACGAGGCGACAAATTCAATATGGTGGGATATTCTAAATGTAGCGCGAACTCATTTTGAAAAAGATTTCAGAAATCCGCTCGGGCGGGGCGGGAAGAAAAAGGGGTGTGGGGGAAAATGAATTCCCGCCCCGCCCTCGCTTCCCGAAAAAATTTCGCGGCGTTCTTTGAAAATTTCAAATCCTTTAATGAGTTAATTATAACTCATTTCAGAAAATTTTTCAAACAAAATTTTCTGATTTAAAGGAAAAATTTTCGGCAAAGAAAAAAGCGGCTTTGTCTTGATGACGAGGTGCCGCTGGACCTCTTGTTATTCACGGTGCGATAGTCAATCGCGAAAGAACCTGATGAAGCGCACTCGCCTTGTCGGAAACCTTCATGATCGGGCTTCCGCACACGACTATGTCCGCTCCGTTTTGAGCTGCGAGTTCGGGAGTGACCTCCTGTTTGTGCCTGTCATCCTTGAAATCCTCCATGCGAATTCCAGGCACGGTCTTGATCCGATCGCTATCTTTGACCACGATCAAGCAGGTTCCCGGCAAAACGACGCCGTGCAGTCCGAGATCCTTGGCTCGCTGAGTAAGGAATACGACCGTTTCCTCAAGCGAACGACGGAAATACATCCTGCACCAGTCATCGCTGTAATGAGTGAGTACGGTCACTCCGAGGATTTTGGTCTTTGATCCTTCGGTGGCCTTGACCGCGCCAGTGAGCTGATCATCCGCCTGAATCCAAACATTGAAGTAATCCACGCCGGCATCAACCAGCATCTTAGCAAGATCGGTCACTGTCCGCTTGCCGTTCCATGTTTTGGTATCGGCAAAAATCGGGCGTGAAGCCGGCAATTTGCGGATGGTCGCACGGACGCCTTCAGACATTAGGCAGTCAAGGTTGATCTTGTATCCGAAATTGCCGGACACTTGATCCAATTCTTGGACCGCCTCCAGAGTTTCCTGTTCCTTGTTGCCGAGGTCGTCGAGTGCCACGAAAAGAAATGGACTTTTCATTTCGTGCCTCCCCTCTCAACGTGAGTCAGACCGCGATCGGCCTGCCACTGCAGCGGATTTTTCAGGAACTCGCGGTAGTCAGCCAAGAGCTCTTGGGGGTGCGTGCCAGACTGATCGGCCACGTCGATGACCCTCGGAAGGGTCAGCAACGAGACCATCTCGATACCGGCTTCGGCCAGATCTCTGTTGGCGACGGGATTGTCGTAATAAAGAATACAGGCACCCTTCGTGCAGGTGAATCCCGCTTCCCGCAGACAAATCGCACCGTTGGCAATGGTCTGGGCGAAGTTGACAAGCTCCTCCATGTCCAAGCCGCTAGCGCCGGGAACGATCTCCCGATTCTTTTGGTAGCCGGTGATGAGTTCCTTCTGACCGCCGGTCTTTCGAAGCTCGCGGATGTAAACGAATGGCGTCCGCTTGCCGAGAAGAACTTCCAGCTCTTCGCTGATGAGCCAGCCAGGAATCATGCCACCGGTAACATTACCAGCAACGAAATCGATTCCGGTCGGCCATTTCTCGGCGATCTCAAGTGCCAGATAGCGGCCGAGACACCTGATCAGCGGTTTATTGCCGACCAGACCCTTCACCATGAGGTAGCCGGGGCCCCAGTTGCCCGAGGCGTACAGAAACGGCTGTTGATTGAGGGGCAGACTTGCCACCTCCTCGTTGGTCACCTTTTTGGGGACCGCTCTCAGTTCCAGTGCGTCGGCCCTCAAAACCTCAAGGGCCAGCCGATCGAGTGTAGTATTACTGATCATGACGACTCTCCTTTCCGGGCTGAGCCCGATGGGTTAGATGTTGGACGAACCACGGCGACTGCCCGGGACACCCGGACAATGTTTAGATCGCCGTAATTCTTTTCAACATCAGTTGCGAGTTGCAACACGTAAGGAACGTATTGCGTATTCCATTTTTCGTCCGACATCCACACGCCGTCCATGAGGTTGGAAACTTTATCGTAAAGCTTCAGTAATCTCACGATTGGACGACCAACCACCTCCCGTGTTTAATTTTCAGGGTACAAATTAAGCCAAGTGTTAGCTTGACCTCCTTAACATAAATTACAATAAAATGGTTAAAAATGCAAGAGTAAAAACAAAAAACAGAAACTCGTCAGAATTTCTGCAATAAACCAAAATGAGAATTTTTTCCTTTAATTCGCCGCGAAATTTTTTCGGGAAGCGAGGGCGGGGCGGGAATTCATTTTCCCCCACACCCCTTTTTCTTCCCGCCCCGCCCGAGCGGATTTCTGAAATCTTTTTCAAAATGAGTTCGCGCTACATTTAGAATATCCCACCAAGAGAAATTTTGCAAATTTTCGGAAGTGGAAAAAGAAGTTTGCTCGCCGCGCCTGCGGGCGCGGCTCGCAGTAAATTCAGCCAAAAAATTAAAAAATTATTCGCATCTAAAATTAAATAACAAAATTATGCTCAAACCAAAATATTTTCTCTACGCTCGTAAATCCACAGAAGATGATGACCACCAGATAATGTCCATTGAGGCACAGCTTTTTGAATTGCGAGAATACGCGCGTAGAGAAAATGTGGAAATTCTTGCAGAATTTACCGAGGCGAAAAGCGCAAAGAAACCAGGGCGAGAAAAATTTGCGGAAATGATAAACGAGATAGAAAAATCTGACGGCGTTGGAATTTTATCATGGCACCCAGACCGCCTCGCTCGTAATTCTGTTGACGGCGGTAAAATTATCTATCTCGTGGATACGCAAAAAATAGTTTCTTTGCGCTTTCCGACATTTTGGTTTGAGCCCACGCCGCAAGGGTTGTTTATGTTGCAAGTGGCGTTCGGTCAATCAAAATATTACTCTGATAACTTGGTGGAAAATATCAATCGCGGTATTCGCCAAAAACTCCGCCGTGGCGAATGGCTAACAAAAGCGCCGTTCGGTTATGTGAACAACACAAAAACACGAACGATAGAACCGCACCCGACACTTTCAAAAGTTATTGTTCGCGCTTTTGAGGAATTTGCTACCGGAAAACATACGCTCGGAAGTCTGGCGGAGTTTTTGGCTGAACTTGGCTTGGAAACCCGACACCGAACGCCACTTGCCAAAGCGTCCATTTCACGAATGCTCACTAATCAAGCATATTTAGGTTTAGTAAAGCATAAGGGCGAATATCATGAAGGACGCTTTGAGCCAATTCTTTCCGCAACGCTTTTTGAAGCCGTGCAGGAAATATTGCGCCGTAAAGCAAAACCGCGAAAATCAAAACAACGCCACGATTTTCCATTTACCGGACTAATGACTTGCGGCGAATGTGGAAGCGCGATCACGGCGCAATTTTCGCGCGGCAAGTGCGGCGGACTTTATCGCTATT
>JAHJXD010000071.1 GCA_018827685.1 Patescibacteria group bacterium | reverse complement strand
TAGTTATTGTGTAAAAATATTATTTTTCAGCGTAGATCAGCGTAATTATCAGCGTTTGATCAGCGGAAACTTGGCTTAAAGTATGAATTTTATAAATCACCAAAATTGTGGACAAATAATTTTTACACAGAAACTATTTAAATATATTTTTTTATGGAAAATAAAATCAGGAATTTTTGCATAATTGCGCATATTGATCATGGTAAATCTACTATGGCAGACCGTATGCTGGAAATTACCGGTACGATTGAAAAAAGAAAAATGAAAGATCAAGTTTTGGACCGCATGGACTTAGAAAGAGAAAGAGGTATTACCATAAAACTGCAGCCGGTCAGGATGGAATACGAGGAGTATGCTTTAAATTTAATTGATACGCCCGGACATGTTGATTTTACTTATGAAGTTTCGCGCAGTTTAGCCGCGGTTGAAGGCGCGGTACTTTTAGTGGACGCGTCGCAAGGTATTCAAGCGCAAACTTTGGCAAATTTATATTTAGCTTTAGGGCAAGACTTAACCATCATCCCGGTAATTAATAAAATTGATTTGCCAGCCGCCAATATTGAAAAAACAAAAAAAGAAATAATTCAACTGCTTGGCTGCCGCGAGGATGAGATTATTTTAGCTTCTGGAAAAACAGGACAAGGAGTTGTAGAAATTTTGGCAGAAATAATAAAGAAAATCCCCCCGCCCCCATTTGTCACAGAGGATCAATACAACCCACTCCACCCTGACAAGGCAGGGGGGCGATTGCGGGCATTGATTTTTGATTCTAATTATGATGAATACCGCGGAGTAGTAGCTTATGTAAGGATTTTTAATGGCATGATAAAAAAACACGACAAAATTATTTTAATGGCAACTGGCGCTAAAAGCGAAGCTTTAGATGTTGGTGTTTTCAAGCCTGAATATAAATCAACAGGTAAACTGGCAACGGGCGAAATCGGTTATATTGTTACTGGGTTTAAAGATGTAAGCGAATGTCGGGTGGGAGATACTATAACTCTTGCGAATGCGATGCTAATGAAAGCGAATAGTATTGAGCCGCTTAAGGGTTATGATCAAGTAAAGCCTATGGTGTTTGCCGGAGTTTTTCCTCATGAAGGCAATGAATTTGAGGAGCTTAGAGAAGCTATTTCAAAATTAAAATTAAATGATGCGGCTTTAATTTACGAGCCTGAACATTCCGAGGCCTTAGGCTTTGGCTTTAGGTGTGGTTTTTTAGGGTTGCTGCATTTAGAAATTTTTCAAGAGCGCTTAAGCCGAGAGTATAATTTAAATTTGACAGTTACCATTCCTAGCGTGGCTTACAAAATTTATAAAAAAAATGGCGATAATGCGATCATTCGCAGTCCGCAACAATTGCCTGATCCTTCAGAAATAGATAGAATCGAAGAGCCGTGGGTTAGCATGGATATTATCGCGCCTAAAGAATATATTGGAGCGATTTTAAATTTAGTTCAAGATAAACGAGGTGTTTATAAAAATACCGAATATATCAATGAGAGCAGGGTGATTTTGCATTATGAAATTCCCATGGCAGCGATTTTGACGGATTTTTATGATAAGATTAAAAGCGCCAGCTCTGGTTATGCTTCTATAAATTATGAATTTTCCGATTATAAGAAAGCTGATGTGGTAAAAATGGATATTTTAGTGGCTGAAGACGCGGTTGAGGAGTTAGCTATGATAGTTTACCGCGACGATGCTTTTAAGCGGGGCAAAGATGTGGTTAATATTTTAAAAGAAACTTTACCAAAACAGATGTTCACCATTAAATTGCAAGCGGCCGTAGGCGGGAAAATCATCGCGGCTGAAAGAATTTCCGCTATGCGTAAAGACGTGACAGCTAAATTATATGGAGGTGATGTTTCGCGAAAAAGAAAATTATTGGAAAAGCAGAAAAAAGGCAAAAAGAAAATGAAAGCTCATGGTAAAGGCAGAGTGGAAATTCCCAGCCATACTTTTGTAAAGCTACTAAAGAAATAAAATTATATGAAAAAGAAATCTTTTCAAAGAATAATCTGGGCAATTATCAGTGTTATGGTAATTTTTTCCATGATAGCCTGGACCGTAGGCGTATTTTTTTAGGACAGTAGGCGTAATAAAAATTAATTATGACGAATAAATGGAAATTAATGCCAACGGTTGAGGACGACTTCGTGAACGCAAGACCTGAATATAATAAAATTATACTTCAGTTGCTTTTTAATAGGCGGTTAACAAAAAAGTCGGACATTGAATCATTTTTTCAGCCGGATAAAATAAGTTTGTCTGATCCGTTTTTGTTTAAAAATATGAAAGTGGCCGCGGCTTTAGTAATTAAGCATATCAAGGAGCAAAATTTAATAGTAGTTTATGGCGATTATGATGCTGACGGAGTAACGGCTACGGTCGCTTTGATTGAAGTTTTGAATATTTTTAAAGCTAAAACCAGTGTTTATATTCCGGGCAGAGCCGGTGAAGGGTATGGCTTAAACAAGAAAGCGATTGACGAATTAATTAAAACCGGAGCTAAATTAATAATTACAGTAGATAATGGTATTCGTAATAAAGAAGAAGTTGCCTATGCTAAAAACTTGGGGTTGGACATAATTATTACTGACCATCATGAGCCGCCGTTAGAAAAAAGCGATTGGCCTGATTGTTTAATTATTAACCCCAAAGCAGAAAACTATTCTTATAAAAGTTTGGCTGGCGTGGGAGTGGCTTTTAAATTCATCCAAGGCCTGATTGAACTTTCTAAATTGGATGAACAATTAAAAAAGAAATTGGCGGAAAAAGTTTTAGACTTGGTGGCTATTGGCACGGTAGCTGACATGGTAAGTTTACTTGGTGAAAACAGAACCTTGGTCAGCCAAGGATTAAAAATTATCAATCAGCAAAAACGACTTGGTATAGCTGAACTTGTAAAAATAGCGCAAACCAACGGCAATACAAATAAAAAAGTAAATTCGTTTAATATCGGTTGGCAAATTTCTCCACGATTAAATTCAGCCGGCAGGCTAGATCATGCCAACACGGCTTATGAACTTTTAATTACTAAAGATAAAAACGAAGCGCAAACCATTGCTAAAAAATTAAACCTAAAAAACAGCGAAAGACAGAAAATAACTGAAGCCATAACCGCTTATTGCCGGAAAGTTGTTGAAGAAAAAATGCTTGGCGATAAAATTTTAGCAGTTTGTTCGCCTAATATTGAAAATGCTTCGGCTGAAGGTTGGCCAGAGGGTGTGGTAGGACTGGTAGCAGGACGTTTATGCGATGAATATGTTAGACCGGTTTTTGTAATTACTAAAGCAAAAAATGAAATAAAAGGTTCAGGTCGGAGCATTAAGGAATTTAATATGATTGCCGCTTTAGAGCAGTGTGGGGAATTATTGGAAAGATATGGCGGCCATCCAGCGGCCTGCGGTTTTACCTTGTTGAATACTGCCAAAGGCAATTCCACGGAGGTTGCTTTAAAAAGCCGAGAAGCTTTAGAAAAATTTATTAAAGAAATGAAAAAAATCGCTAGCAAGTCTTTAGCTAAAGTTGAATTAGTGTCAAAAATTTTAATCGAAGCAGAGATTGATTTATTAGATATAAACGATGAATTGTTAGAAGCGTTAGAAAAATTTGAACCTTTTGGCCAAGACAATAAGAGGCCGAAATTTTTGAGCAGAGATTTACAAATAATGGATAAAATAAATATGGGAGCTAACGCTCAACATATTAAGTTCAGATTTGGTTCGGTTTGGGCCGTGGCTTTTAGCCAAGCGGAAAATTTAAAAGATTTAAAAATAGGCGATAAAGTTGACGCGGTTTATTATTTGGAATTTAATGAGTTTAACGGTCGGCGCTCGACGCAAATGAAGATTGTTGATGTTAGAAAAAATTAGAATTATAATTTATTATGACAAGAAATAAATTAACAATTTACACTGACGGTGGCTCACGCGGAAATCCTGGTCCGGCCGGTATTGGCGCGGTTATTTTAGATAAAAGAGGATGTGTAATAGAGGAAATTTCCGAATATATCGGCCAAGCCACTAACAACCAGGCCGAGTATAAGGCGTTAATCGCCGGCCTGGCCAAAGCTAAAGAATTGGGCGCTTTAGAATTGGAAGTTTTTTTGGATTCTGAATTAGTGGTAAAGCAATTAAATCGGGAATATAGGGTTAAAGACAAAGATCTTGCGCCATTGTTTGTTCAGATATATAATATTTCATTAGGATTTAAAAAAATTGTTTTTAAGCATATTTTTAGAGAAAAAAATGAGTTAGCTGATAAATTAGTTAATAAGGCTTTAGATATGGCTGGAAAATAAATTTAGCATATCATAGCTCACAGTCTTGCCCCGTCACCTTTGGGCGCATAGCTCAGTTGGTCAGAGCGCACGGTTCACATCCGTGAGGTCAAAGGTTCAAGTCCTTTTGCGCCCACAAAAGGTGACTGGGTGAAGTTAGAGCGCATTTTAGAGCGCATTTTATTGACCTTTTTTTAATATAATGTTAATATTTTTTTATAATGAACTCATATTGGGTTTATTTTGTAAGCTGTAGAAAATATTTATTTTCTCGTTGCGGAACTCGCTACGCTCAAACAGTCCTCGCCTCAAAAATAAATATTTTCTACGGCTTACTTTAGATAAAAATACAGATAACCCGAAATGAGTTAAATTTGTTTTTTATATTTTGCTAATATCAAGGTAAGCGGATGATCGCCCCCTGCTTTTTAAATTTAAATTAGATTTAAAAAGTGGCGGGGGGAGGAAAGTCCGGACTCCTGCCGACATTAAAGCTTGATAATTTAGTTCGGTGTCATGGCAATGGATAACGTCCATCACTCCTGTCCAGTTTTTTAAATTAGGCAGGAGTAGGGAAAGTGCCACAGAGACAATACTAGCCGTTGCTATGCAATGGGGAAAGGTGAAAAGTTACACAGTGTTTAAGTTATGTTAGAATATCTAAATAATTTAAGCTATGTGTATTCTGCGCTGGTGACAGCGTAGATGGTAAACCCTGCCTGGAGCAAGAGCAAACTACTCATCCCGGTTTTAAACTGGGAATGAGTAATGAAAAGTAGCTCGCTTGACCCTATCGGTAACGTTAGGGCTAGATAGATGATCATTTTCCTCGTCTCCAGTTTCTTAAACTGAGGAGAGGAAACAGAATCCGGCTTATAGCTTGCCTTGATATTAGTGAAATATAAGTCCATAATTGGGACTGTCTTTAATTATTATGAAGAAATCAGAACTTTTTTTTTCATTTTTACTTGTGCCGTTGGATTTTTTAATGATTATTTTGGCCGGAATTTCGGCTTATAATTTACGCTTTGCCGGCGTAGCGACTGAAATCAGACCTGTGATTTTTAGCTTGCCTTTCAGCGATTATTTTCAGATTTTATTGTTAATTGCTTTGGCTTGGCTGATTATTTTCGCTTTAGCCGGTTTGTACAATATAAAAGGTTCGCGTCGTTTAACCGAGGAAGTTTATCAGGTGATTTTGGCTTGCTCGACCGGGCTGATGTTAATAGTAATTATAATTTTTGCTTTCAGAGAACTTTTTTCTTCTCGCTTTATAGTTTTGGCCGGCTGGTTGTTAGCTATAGTTTATATAAGTTTTGCCAGAATTATTATTAGGTCAGTACAAAGAACTCTATTAAGATATGGCATTGGCATCCATAACATCGTTTTAGTGGGCGATAGCAATACTACTGACGCTTTAATCTATGAATTTTCCAGTCGAAAAAATTCAGGTTATGAGGTTGTAAAACGTTTGAAAAATTTTAATATGGAAGCAGAGGAGGATTTAGCTGAATTTATAAAAATTTGCCAGGTTGATGAAATTATGCAGAGCGATCCGAATTTAAGCAAAGCCGAGGTGATTCGATTATTTGATTTTGCCGATGAAAATCATATTATTTTTAAGTATGCGGCCGATTTGCTTGGAGCTAAAGTATTAAAAACCGAAGTTTCCGAAATTGCCGGCATACCGGTGGTAGAAGTAAAAAAGACACCGCTTGAAGGTTGGGGAAGAATTATAAAAAGAATTTTTGATGTTGTCGGTTCCACAACTCTTTTTATTATTTTCAGTCCAATCTTGATTTTTACCATCTTGGCGATAAAATTAGATTCCCACGGCTCAATTTTTTATTTAGATTATCGCTCTGGTCAGCATGGAAGAAAATTTTTATTTTATAAGTTCCGTTCCATGCTCGCGCATCTTTGCGACGGCGAAGGTCCGGGAGCTACCACTGAAGGCAATAAAATGTTAGAAAAATTAATAGTGGATGAAAAATATAATACGCGTCAGGCAGGTCCGCTTCATAAAATTAAAGATGATCCTCGAATCACCCGAGTCGGAAAATTTATTAGAAGATGGAGTATTGATGAGCTTCCTCAGCTTGTCAATGTTTTTAAAGGCGATATTAGTTTAGTCGGTCCGCGCTGCCACATGACCATGGAAACCGCAAGATACGAATCTCGCCATAAAAAAGTTTTATCAATCAAGCCTGGCATTACCGGTTTAGCGCAAATTTCCGGGCGAAGTGATTTAAGTTTTGAAGACGAGGTTAAATTAGACAGTTATTATATTGAGAATTGGTCACTATTGCTTGATATTGGCATTTTAGTTAGAACTCCGTTGGCGATTATAAAGGGGAGAAAAGTGGAGTAAAAATGGGCTCCTGATATATATTATACTTTATTACATAATATTTATTCATGAAAGTAGCTTTAATCCATGATCATTTAGTTCAAGATGGCGGCGCGGAAAAAGTTTTAAAAGTTTTAGCGGACATGTTTCCCAATGCTCCTATTTATACTTTGCTTTACGAAAAGAAGCATGCTGATAAATATTTTAAAAATCGCCATATAGAAACTTCAATTATTCAAAGATTGCCCGGCGGGATTAAGCATTATCAGTGGTATATGCCATTTATGCCCATGGCCGTGGAATTTTTTGATTTAAACGGTTTTGATGTGGTAATTTCTGACGCCAGCGCTTTTGCCAAAGGCGTTATTACTTCAAGCCATACTTTGCATATTTGTTATTGTCATACGCCGACGCGTTATCTTTGGAGCGACACTCATCAGTATATTTGTGATTTAAAATATAATAAATATTTTAAAAAAGTGATTTCTCTGGTGTTAAATTATATTAGAATGTGGGATCGGTTGGCCGCGGACAGGGTTGACAAATATATTGCTAATTCTTGTTTTGTAGCTAAAAGAATAAAAAAATATTATAAAAGGGAATCAATCGTAATTTATCCGCCGGTACAAATTAATCAGTTTAAAATTTCTGACAAAATTGGTGATTATTTTTTGATTGGCGGCAGGTTAGCGCCATATAAGCGGGTTGATATTGTTATAGAAACGTTTAAGAGGTTAGGTAAAAAACTTAAAATATTCGGCGATGGCGTTGATTTGGAGCGTTTGAAAAAAATCGCTGGCAAAGATAGTAATATTGAATTTTTAGGGTGCGTAAATGACGAAACTAAAACAGATTTATACAGTCATTGTATCGCGTTTATTAATCCGCAAGAGGAAGATTTTGGCATTACTGTTGTTGAAGCAATGGCTTCTGGCAGACCAGTGATTGCTTTTCGCTCTGGCGGAGCGCTAGAAATAATGCAAGACGGTGTTACAGGAATATTTTTTAATGAACAGACAGCAGATAGTTTGGTTCAGGCTTTAACTAATTTTGACGCCGCCAAGTTTGATCCTGAAATTATCAAGCAACATTCCGAGCAATTTAGCGTAGAAATATTTAAGAAAAAAATAAAAAATTTTGTAGATGAGGAATATGAGGAATTTAAAATTTAAAATCTATGAAAATTGGAATAGACATTCGTACTTTAATGGACGCGCGATATAGCGGCGTGTCCGAATATACTCTGAATTTAATTAAAGAAATTTTAAAGCTGGATAATCATAATGAATACCGGCTTTTTTATAATTCATTTGGCAATTGTCCGAATATGCGGGAATTTAACGGAAAAAATGTTAAATTAGTAAAATATAATTATCCAAACAAGATTTTAAATTATTTATTTTTTAAATTTTTTAATTATCCTAAAATAGATAAAGAGCTTGGAGTGGAAGTGTTTTTTATGCCGCATATTAATTTTATCGGCTTATCAAATAATGTTAAAAAAATAATAACTGTTCATGATTTATCATTTTTAAGATATAAAGAATTTTTTAGCCGGCGTAAAAATTTTTGGCATAGAATGACCAATGTTAAAAATTTGTTAAAACAATTTAATCAGATTATTGCAATTTCCGAAAATACTAAAAAAGATATTATTGAATTATGCGGAATAAGTCCGGACAAAATTAAAGTTATTTATTCTGGCATAGAAGAAAGATATAAACGGATCACAGACGCGGCGCATGGATCAGAGGAGCAAAAATGTTTATTTAAAATTAAACGTAAATATAATCTTCCTGAAAAATATATATTATATTTGGGCACAATTGAGCCAAGAAAAAATGTTGATGGTATAATTAAGGCATATAATGAATTGCGAATTGCGAATTGCGAATTGCGAGATTATAAATTAATAATAGCCGGGGGCAAGGGTTGGAAGAGTGATAATATTTATAAAGAATGGGGGCTTTCTGAATTTAAAGATGATATTAAATTTTTAGGTTATATTGCTTATGAAGATAAAATTTATCTTTATAATTTAGCTTCGGTTTTTGTTTTTCCTTCATTTTATGAAGGTTTTGGTTTTCCCCCGCTTGAAGCCATGGCCTCAGGCACGCCAGTAGTGGCTAGTTATGCCGCTAGCTTGCCAGAAGTTATCGGAGACGCCGCTTTAATGATTGATCCTTACAATATTAGCGATATAGCACGAGGGATGCGGAAAATTTTAACGGATGAAAATTTGAAAAATAAATTAGTTGAAAGAGGATTAGAACATATTAAAAAATTTAGCTGGGAGAAAACTGCCAAAAAGTACTTGGAAATATTAATACAAAACTAAATTATTACGATGGTTAGAAAAAATATTTTAATGATCAGAATTGTTTTATGGCTAATACTGGCGGTAGCTGTCGGCTGGTTTGGATATATGAAAATTATACCTAGCGGTAAAGTAAGTTATGTTTATGATTTTAGCCGGCCAAATTATTTTATCGGTAAATTGGCGCCGGAAGAAAGAGTTAAAATAAATAAAACTGAAGCTGAAATTAAAGGTGATCCGGTTTATTTTTCCCTTAAGACGCCACGGAGATTTGAGCAAGCTAAAGTAACTGTCCGGTTTAAAAACACCACTGATTTTCCGATTATGGAAATAGGTTTACTTAACAATAAAGACGCTTGGAGTTATGATCTTAAGCCTTTGCAAAATAAAATTATCGATCAACTGTCTTTGGCCTGGCCGGTTGCGCCAGGAGAAAACGGAGCTAGGTTAATTGAGCGCAAAAAAAAATATAACACGGTTGAACAATTTTTAGGTAATTTACCAGACATGAATGAAATCGCTTTATATAATTATAATTTTAAAAATCATTTTTTACTCAATAACTACGAATTTAGCCAGAAAAATAATCTGATTGATTATAAATTTCGCGGCTCCTATCAATTTTATACTTATATAAAGCAAGAAGAGCTTAATTATGTTTTTAATTTTGTTGATTTAAATCTTAATTTAGATAATGATTCGATTGAAATTAAAGTTTATTCAAATGGCAGCGAAATTTATTCTGCTTACGTGGTTGATAAAAAAGTTGATAATGATGAACGTCAAGCCATTATTAAAATAGCCGGTTTGCCAGAAGCCGTTTATCGTTTTAGCGTTATTGCCAATGATGATGTAATAACGAAAAGTATAATCAGCAAACAAAGCCAGTTTGTTTTAATTAATAAAATATGGTTAGCGGAAAGCAATAAAGAAAGTCTGACTTTATTTACTAATAGTCGTTTAATCAGCGCTCAAACTGTAAATCCGGCAAGCCTTGGAAAAATAAAAGTTGGCGATACTTTTTTAGATTTAAATGAGACTTATAAACAGCTGTCTGTAAAAACTTTAAATCAGCCGGTTAAAGTTGAATTAAATAAAGATGATATAATTATTTCCGGCGATGGCGTTTTTAGTTTTACGGAGAGTGGTTTATTTGATCCAAGATTTAAAAATGTAGACGGCAATCTTGACATCAACGGGGAAAAAATAAATTATATTTTAACAAATTATCAAACTCCAGCCAACTCTGATGACTGGCAAACGGCTATTGCCGAATTTGATTTAACCAAGGCTTATCAAGAAAATGGCAAATATCAATTTTTAATTTCAGTTCCTTGTCTTAAAGCTGAAAAATTAACCCAAGGAGAAATAATAATAAAAGAAATTAAAGTTGATCTTTCGGGAACTGCCTTGTTGCAAAAATTTAAAAAATATTTTAACAGGTAGTGATATAATGGGACAGTCCCTAATCAGCATGAATAATATGAACGAAATTAAATATAGCGGGGTGAATAATTTTTTTTATGAATTATTTTATGTCCTAACCGGCGCTATATTAATTTTTTCTTGTTTGGAAATTTTTTGGCCTGGAATTATTTTGGCTTATTTAAATTTAAACTATATTTTGATATTTTGGTTGATTATTGGTATAATAATTTTATAACTATTTCAATGTCATATGATGAATCGGCGCAAAAATAATTATTTTGAAAAAATATTTTTTAATCAAAAATTTTTAGCTTTACTTGGTCTGGCCGTCATTATTTTAGTAAGTTTTCCCTTGGCAAAAAACGCGATAAAGCAGCACAGGATTAATAAAGAAATAAGCGAGCTTAAACAAAACATTTTTGATTTGCAAAATAAAAGCGATGATTTAAAAAACTTTGTTTCTTATTTAGAATCAGATCAATTCGCTGAGGAGCAGGCTAGGCTTAATTTAGGCCTAAAAAAGCCTGGTGAAGAATTGACGATAATAAAAATGGCGGCTGGCGATACTCAGGCCAACGTTTCTTCTGGCGCTACAATTTTTAATATACCTGGGTATGAAAAAACAAAGCCAGAAATAAAAAAGTCTAATCCCAAAAAGTGGCTGACTTATTTTTTTAAATAAACTTGTTGCATAATGGGACTGTGGCCGAATGCGCTTTTGATTTTGACCAAAATATGAGAATTGCAATAGAAAATAATTATGCGACCAGCTTCATGAGCCGATGGTCGGAATTGAACCGACAACCTATGGTTTACGATACCATTGCTCTACCAGTTGAGCTACATCGGCTAATTTGGGACTGTCCCCTAATTGATTAAATCATCAACGCTTATTTTAAGAACTTTCGCAATTTTCTTAAGAGTATCAAGCGTTGGATTCTGGAATCAAACTAATGATATATCAACAAAATAAAATAGTCAAACAAACGCATCACATCATCTAAAATGACACCAAGAGGCTCATTGATACATCATCTAAAAAGACACTGAAATTTATGGTAATATATTGGGCTAATTATTAACCTAATATATTCTATGAACATAGAAGCCAAAAAACAATATATGG
>JAHJXD010000086.1 GCA_018827685.1 Patescibacteria group bacterium | reverse complement strand
CTTTCTTGTCATTAACCTGGCGCGGATTGACAACCTCGATCTTGCCCGGCAGATATTCGCACGCATGATCGATCCAGTACGCTGGGCGGCTTGTGAAGGGCTTGCGTGTCGGGCCAACTGTCCGATCTGCCTTAATGTGGATTTGATCACCCACCGGCGGGAGATTGTGTTGGATCGTTTGTTCATTGCCTACCGACGCATGTACGAATATGGCACCCGCCTGACGCTTCGGCAACTCACCGAGCATCTCGCCTATCTGGTCACCTCTGGGCTGGAGGAAGTCGATATAGCCGGAATGAGGGAGAGCGGGCAAAACCCACTCAGGGCGGAGTTCATGTTCTTCAACCGCTTCTTTGGTGACAACGGCAAGGCCGACCACGATGCAGCATTGCAGATGCGGGCGGTTCGCGAACTCCGGCGCCAAGGGTTTGGCGAGCGTCCGTGCCCAACTTGGGAACGTAAACTGTGGCTGAAACTCCGGGACAGGAACTTCCAATTGGGTGTCGATGACTGCGACGCAGAATTCGAGTTGCTGCGTGATCATGGTTCGGGGCCTGGCAATGACAACCAGCCGGGGATGACGCCAGATCAGGCACGTGAGCAAGTGCGGCGGATGTTGTATTTCCTCTACGCTTTTCCAGAGGACGACCAATCGTACCTGAAGCAGTTTCTCAATTCGCCTACCATTCTGCGCTGGCTGGAATGGCAGAAGCAGGGAGCGCAACTGGAGATGACGGAGAAGAACGTGCTGGAGCAGCGCATCTACCACGTCCTGCAGGAGCATTTCACGGGTGTGCGATTGCCAGAGGGGTCCAAAGGACATGACCGCCGTCTCTATATCACACTAAGCCGGGGCAGGAACGAAATACGCCAGAGCGCACAGGTAGTCGTGGCGCAAATTGACTGGAGTAACGAAACATCTTTGGAGTTGGTCACACGGACGAATGTTGCCGAGGGCGGGCGCACGGACTTGGAACTGCAGGGTCGTGGCCGGATTACCGGTGCCAGACTGGTGCTGACACTGCCCTTCCTTGACTATGTCCTGATGCGGCACTTTGGTGAGGTCGGCGAGATACTCCAGGCGGCCTACGTGGAGCGACTTGAGTGCTTCAAAGCCCAGGTGCAGGAGCTTGCCCGGGAGACCCGTACGCACGTCCTGCTGGTGAGGCTCAAAACTGACCACACGTTCCGTCGTCAGCAATACACGGTTCGTGATGGCCTACTGGAGGTGAACGATGTCCTGTGAGTCATTCCCCACCAGGCTGGATCATGAGGAGAACCCCGCGATCCAGTTGTTCGGAAAGCGGTTGTTTAACGATCAGTCGCCGACTGAATTTCTGATCGAGCTACTGCTGGTGGCAAACTCGTCCAAGCGCCTTGAGAAAGGCGGTGTCGCGTTCACGAGCCACCTGCCGACGACGCAAGCCCTCTTAGCTTGGCCACCGGCTGCCGAACTGTACTATGCCCCGAAAGCACGTCTCAATCTCAAGTTGTTCGCGTTCATCGGCGCTTCGCGACTGGATTCCCGCCATGCAACGCATCGGGATCACTACAAAGAAATGTTGGAGAAACTGCGTACCCGCATTCGGGTAACGGAAAGCGGCAGCGAGAACGATGTATTGAGGACATTGGAGAACCTGTTTCTTGGTTTCCAGGGGGCTGGCTGCGGGCGCACATGGTGTGCCCAGAGTTTCATACCAGTATGTCGTGGACTTCTTGCCCGGGAGACGATTTGGAGCGAGGCGGCTGCACGACGTAATGATCCAGACAATTGGGCAGACCTCATGGGTGATTTGTCTACGTACTTCCCGTCCAGCAAACACTCGTTTCTCGCTCGTGGCGGCGAGGTGTTGTACCTGCAGCTATGCAATGCCTTGCGGCAGAAACCGGAAGCTGTCAAACGTTGGGCGGAAGAGAGTGGAGTCGAACTCGAACCGAAAGAACTGGACTCAGTATGGTTGCGCGGAGAACTGGACCGCGAACTGGGGCAACTGTTGGACCGTTGTCCGCAAACAGTGACAGAAATCGCTGAGTTTTTAGACAACGGCGTTGAACCAGAGACTGCGAAGGCTACCGACACAGATCCACGTGATGGCAAACTACGCTATGTCGCGGCAGGCTACTGCCCGAAAGATAGTTGGCAAGAGGGGTATCTCTTTGCTGTTGATCTGCTGCGCCTGTGCCTGGCTGATCTTGACGTCATCGAACGGT
>JAHJXD010000070.1 GCA_018827685.1 Patescibacteria group bacterium | reverse complement strand
ATTTTATAATGAATTGAAAAATATTGTGGCTAAAACTGTTGGCGTTGAAAGCAGTTTGGTTAAAATTTTCAAAGGCGAATGCACGATAAAATTTTGTTTTATTTACGGTTCGTATGCCGCCGGCGAGGATAAAGCTGATAGCGATATAGATTTATTTATTATTGGTAAAGCCTCGGCCGCGGATTCGGTTGCGGATAAAATTAGCGACATGGAAAAGAAAGTTGGACGGGAAATAAATTACCGTTTTTTTTCCGAGGCTGATTTTAAAAAGGCGATAGCAGAAAAAAATTCGTTTATTTTAAATATCATTAAAAGCAAAAAAATTTTTTTAGCAGGCAATGAAAAAGATTTTAGAAAATTTAATTAACGATGGATTATTGCAAAAAGAGAGTGGTATTAAATTTGACCAAATTAGCCGGCGACTTAAGCGAGCGCTGATTGATTTAAATAATAGCAAGCTGCTGTTAAAAACAGATTCTATGGGCGCTTATACTATGTCATATGATGCTATGCTTCAAGCCGGAATTGCTTTGATTTTGTCTTTAGGCTATCGGCCAAAAGTTATTAATTTTCATAAAACCGTGACGGCTGCGGTTGGAGAAATTTTAGATAAAAATTATTCGCCTATAGTTAAAAAGTTTGATCAAATGAGAAAAAGTCGCCATCATGCCGTGTATGACGCAGTAATAATTTCTTTAAGTGAAGCTGAAGTCGCGATAAAGACCGCGCAAGAATTTATAAAACGGGTTAACTATTATATGGATGAGAAAAGTTCACAGAAAAAATTGTTATAGAATTTAACTTAACTCGCTGTTAAATATCCTTCCGACTCTCTTGAACGCAAAGCAATTGAGGAAGAAATAGAAAAGATAAAAGATAAATGACAAATGACAAATTTTCAAAATTTTAGGATTTACAGTCCCATTATAATCATGAAAAACAATATTTTAGTCTATGGTTCTCTTGCCTATGATAGAATTATGGATTTTCCAGGCTATTTTAAAAATCATATTTTGCCGGATAAAATTCATAATTTAAACGTGTCTTTTAACGTTAACGGTTTAACCACTAATTTCGGTGGCACAGCAGGCAATATTGCTTATAATTTATCATTGATTAGCCAACCGTCAACAATTTTGTCTTTAGCCGGATATGATTTTGGAGATTATGAAAAATGGTTAAAGAAAAATAAAATAAACACAACGCAAATTAAAAAAGTTAAAACTCAGACTGCTTCAGCTTATATTATTACTGATAAAGCTGATAATCAAATTGCCGGTTTTAATCCAGGCGCTATGGCTCAAAGTTTAGGTAAATTAACAATAAATATTTTATCCGATTGTTTTATAATAATTTCCAGCGGCTATTATAAAGAAATGGAACGATTGGCAAACTATTTCATTAAACAAAAAATTAAATATATTTTTGACCCTGGCCAGCAAATCACCAATTTGCCGGCAAAAGCCATAATTAGCGGCATAGCCGGCGCGCAAGTTTTAATCGGCAATGATTATGAAATAGAAATGATTAAACAAAAAATCAAGTGGACAAGCAAAAAGTTAATTGATAAAGTAAAGACGCTTATTATTACAAAAGGCGCAAATGGATCGGAAATTTATAATCAAGGCAAGAAAATAATTATATTGTCGGCTAAGGCAAAATCTGTTGTGGATCCGACAGGAGCAGGAGATGGTTATCGCGCGGGAATTATTAAAGGAATGCTGGAAAATTGGAATTGGCTTAAAACAGGCCGATTTGCCAGCGCTATTGCCGTTTATGCTGTTGAAAAATACGGAACACAGAAACATGCTTTTGGCTGGAAAGAGTTGAGGAAGAGGTATGAGGATAATTATGGAGAGAGATTATAAAATTATTATGTTATGCGATACGATATCAAAAACATCAAGTTAGCCGCGGTTGGAAAAAAACGAATTGAATGGGCGTTTAAAGACATGCCTGTTTTAAATTTGGTTAAAGCAAGATGGCAGAAAGAAAAACCGCTTAATGGAGTGAGACTGTCGGCTTGTTTGCATGTTACAGCCGAAACCGCTAATTTAGTTAGAACTCTGAAAGCGGGCGGAGCTAAAGTTTTGCTCTGCGCTTCTAATCCATTGTCAACTCAAGATGATGTCGCGGCCGGCTTGGTTAAAGATTTTGGCATTAATGTTTATGCTATTCATGGCGAAAATAAAAATATTTATTATTCGCATTTGGAAAAAGCTTTGCAATTTAAACCAAACATTACTATGGATGATGGCGCTGATTTACTGTGGCTTTTGCACACAAAATATAAAAAACAAGTTGAACAAATTTGGGGCAGTATGGAAGAAACAACAACAGGCGTTATTAGATTAAAAGCTTTAGAGCAAGCTGGAAAATTGCAAGCGCCTATTATCGCGGTTAATGATGCCAAAACCAAAAATATGTTTGATAACCGATATGGCACAGGTCAATCAACCATTGATGGAATTATTCGCGCCACTGATATTTTAATTGCTGGAAAAAATGTGGTAGTAGCCGGTTATGGATGGTGCGGCCGCGGCTTTGCTTCGCGCGCGCGCGGCATGGGAGCTAAAGTAATTATTACAGAAGTGGATGAAATTAAAGCGCTTGAAGCTTGCATGGACGGTTTTCAAGTAATGCCAATGAAACAAGCGGCAAGACTTGGAGATTTATTTTGCACTCTAACAGGCAATACAGGCGTGATAAGGGAAGAGCATTTTAGATTAATGAAAGACAAAGCAATAGTTTGCAATTCAGGGCATTTTGATGTTGAAATAAATATTTCTGAATTAAACAAATTAGCAGTTAAAATTAATAAAAATGTTAGAAATAATGTAGATGAATATGTGATAAAAGTTGAAAGTCAAAAGTCAAAAGTCAAAAGTATTTATTTGCTAGCTGATGGTCGGTTAATTAATTTAGCTGCGGCAGAGGGTCATCCTGCCAGTGTTATGGATATGAGTTTTTCCACTCAAGCCTTGGCTTGTGAATTTGTTGCTAAAAATTATCAGAAGTTGGAAAAAAAAATATACAATGTGCCAACAGAAATTGAAAAATATGTCGCGGATTTAAAATTAAAATCAATGAAAATTAGCATAGATAAATTAACCAAAGAGCAAGAAAAATATTTAAGGTCATGGGAAATAGGAACCTGAAGTTTGAAATTTGAAATCAATTTTAAATAATTTAATTTTAAATTTTAAAACAAAAATAAGCAAAAAATAAGATTATTCTAAGACATTAAAAATTAGAAAATTAAAAATTCAATTAAAATTCAAAATTTTAAATTCAAAATTATTTTATAAACATGTGCGGAGTCATAATGTTTTATCTATATGTTTATGCCTGAAAAAAATATTAAGCTTATTACTTCCGAATCAGTAACCGAAGGTCATCCTGATAAAGTTTGCGATCAGATTAGCGATGGCATTTATGATGAAATGCTAAAAATAGATCCAAACAGTCGATCTGCCGTGGAAACTTTTTGTACCACAGGCTTGGTTGTTGTTGGCGGAGAAGTTACTACTACCGCTTATGTTAATATTGAAAAAGTTGTTAGAGAAGTGCTAAGAGATATTGGTTATGATAAACAAGAATATGGATTCTGTTGCGACGATGTGGGTGTTATGGTGTGTATTCATGAGCAAAGTTCGGATATTGCGCAAGGTGTTAATGAAGGACAAGGAGAATGTAAAGAGCAAGGAGCCGGGGATCAAGGACTAATGATTGGTTACGCGACTAATGAAACACCTGAGTTTATGCCTTTGCCAATAGTTTTAGCAAATAAATTGACTAAAAAATTAGCTTGCGCGAGAAAACATGGCACTTTACCTTATTTAAGACCTGATGGTAAAAGCCAGGTGACGATTGAATATAATAATAACAAAGCAATAAGAGCAGAAACTGTTGTTATTGCCGCGCATCATAGTGAAAAAGTAAGTTTAAAAAAACTGCGAGCAGATATTATGAAAAATGTAATTAAACCTGTAATGGGCAAGTTGCTTGACAGTAAAACTAAATATTTTATCAATGCCACGGGTAAATTTACTTTTGGCGGACCTCCGGCCGACACTGGTTTAACCGGCAGAAAAATTATTGTTGACACTTATGGCGGAGCTGTGCCGCATGGCGGCGGCGCGTTTTCCGGAAAAGATTTAACAAAAGTAGATAGGAGCGGCGCTTATATGGCCAGGTATGTTGCTAAAAATGTTGTAGCGGCCGGACTGGCTGATAAGTGTTTATTACAGGTTGCTTATGCTATTGGCATAGCAAGGCCTGTGGGTATTTATATTGACACTTATGGGACTAATAAAATTTCAGAAGAGAATATTTTAAAGTTAATAAATAAACATTTTGATTTTCGGCCAAAGCAGATTATAGAGCATTTAAATTTAAAAAGATCAATTTATAAAAAAACAGCGGCTTATGGACATTTTGGCAGAAATGACAAGGATTTTACATGGGAAGCTGTTGATAAAGTGAAAATACTAAAGAAAGAAGCAAAAAACTGGCGCAATCTAAAAAATATTATGGTATAATAACTATATTTCTAATTTTCCAATCACATGCTTGGATATTTACAAAAATTTAATAATTTACCGACCGATTTAAGGCAAAAAGTTTCCGACGAACAGGCTATGGCAAAAATTG
Source organism: Patescibacteria group bacterium (assembly GCA_018827685.1). Taxonomy (GTDB): domain Bacteria; phylum Patescibacteriota; class Patescibacteriia; order Patescibacteriales; family GWC2-42-12; genus JACPHD01. The sequence continues at coordinate 10,188 of JAHJXD010000070.1, read as the reverse complement.
AAGCGTTAGAGAAAAAATATAATTTTGCTCTGGCTGCTTTAATTATGAAAGTTATGGTGCGCGAGATCGCGCTTAATGATTTATCAGATTATTTGTTTAAAGAAAATTTAGCAAAAGAGCAAAGTTTAGAATTGGCCAAGGAATTAAAAGAAAAAATTTTTTTTTCACTCGGTGATTATTTCGCGGCTGACTCTGTAAAGCGCGTTATACCGACCATGCCGACTGTGGATGCGCCGCGGATAAGCAAACCCAAAATTGAAGGCGCTAATTTTTTCTTTTCTTCAGACGATGAAGAAGAAATCAGAAAATTAACCCAAAAAATAGTCATGGCTGAAAATTTTAGCATGGCTTCGCCGACTATTGACGAAAAACTAAAAGAAATAATCAGCCGCGTTCAAATTAATTTTGGCTCATCTGATTTAGCCGATAGATTTTTGCAAATTTTAAGAACTTATTTGCGCGGCATCCGCGATACACTTGAGACTCAAGCGGCTTTAGTTAAGCCATTTTTAAATGGTGGTTTAAGTTTTGATGAAGAATCGGCTGAAAAAGTTATGTTGCTCGTTGACAAAATTTTGAATTCAAAGCCTGGCGAAGCGATCAGGCCATTGCCAAAAACAATATTACCCAAGTTAGAAAAATTAGATTTACCCTTAAGACCGGAAATTTCCAGAGACGCGGCCTATGACTTTTCTAAATTAGCTCAAAAACACGATAAAACAAAAAATGATTTTAAAAAATTGGACACTGGTCATGAACTGGCCCCTTTAACTCCGGCGGTTATTCCGGCCGCCGTATTGCAAAAAAATGTCCCAAAAATTCAAGAAAAAATTCTTGTTGCGCCTAAAACTCAATTTAAGGCTAAACCAATTCAGCCTGCGGCAGGCAGGGATTCAGACGTTATGCCTTTAATAAAGCGCAGGTTTGAAGCGGAAAATTTAAGCCAGAACCAGAAAGTTAAAATTGAAGATGTTAAATATGTGCCTCGCGTTATGGGGCCTTTGGACGAGATTAAATACATGGATTTAATTAATTTTCGCAGACTGGATAAGGATCCATTAAAAAGCGCTGATAAAATTAAAAGTAAGATTAATTTATTGGCAGAACAAGGCTATGGTAAAAAACTTGAAGGCATTAAATTTTGGCGATTAAGTCCGATTAATAAATTATATCTGAAAATAGGAAATTTTAGCATTAGCGAAAATAAACCGGTTGATGTTATAATAGAAGAAAGAAAAACCGCCGGCTCGGATTATTTAACCGCGGATGAATTTAAAACGATTATGGATTTAAATAAAAGTTTGCGTTTTTAATTATGCAACAATTTATTGTCCCGCAATTTATTGATGTTGAAGATAAAATTATCGGCCCGGTAACGGTTAGGCAATTTATTATTATACTGGCTGGATTTTTAATCATAGCAATCTCTTATAAAATATTTAGTTTTTCTTTATTTGTAATTTTCAGCTTATTTACATTATCAGTTACCTGTGTTTTTGCTTTTTTAAAAATAAACGGCCGGCCTTTTCATTATTTTATTTTAAATTTATTTCAAACTTTTAAGCGGTCAAAATTAAGAGTTTGGTCTGCTGGTTCTTGGTTGCAAGCCGATAATTATGGCATTGAAGAGAGTCATTTTATTCCGGTCGCCACGGCAGTTTTGAATAAACATTATACTACCTCTCGCTTAGCCGAATTGTCGTTAATTGTTGATACTAAAGGAGCTTATCAAGGCGGAGAAGAAGAGGGCGGAGCCAGCGAAATTAAAAATATGAAGAGAGAAATAAATTAATATGGCCAATAAATTAGCCAGAAACAAAATAACAAGTTCAACCCAGCAGTATTTGGATATTGCTGAATTTCGCGAAGATACTATAATTATGCGCGACGGCACTTTACGCGCGGTTCTTTTGGTCGCCAGTATTAATTTCGCCTTAAAAAGCGAGGACGAGCAAAACGCGATTATTTCTTCTTATGTGGGTTTTTTAAATAATATTGATTTTTCTTTGCAGATTGTCATGCAATCGCGCGAGCTTAATATTGATAATTATCTTGCCATTTTAAAGCAAAAGGAAAAAGAACAAACTAACGAGCTTTTAAAAATGCAAACTGCCGAGTATCTGCAATATGTTAGCGAATTAATTTCCTTTGGGAAAATTATGAATAAAAAGTTTTATATAGTTGTTGCTTATAATCCATTGTCTGATAAGCAAAAAGGTTTTTTTGCTAAATTGCTTGAATCTTTAAGGCCGGCTTCTATTATTAAAATGAAAGAAGAGAGATTTTTAAAAAGACGGCTTGAATTGACCAGGCGGGTGGAGAACATTGTCGGAGGTCTGGCAAGTATGGGCGTGAATGCCGTGCAGTTAGATACTCAAAGTTTAATTGAATTATTTTATAATACTTATAATCCGGAAACTTCTGTTAATCAAAAATTGGTTGATATAAAAGAATTAAGGTTGGCAGAGTAGTGTTTAGTATATTTTACTAAATATAATTATTATGTTTAATCCAGGTCAAGTAAAAAAACAAGAAGAGATTGAATTTAAAGAAAAGGCCATGGCCATAGAGCAAAAAGTCAAGCAACTCGAAGAAACACCTTTATTAATGCGTGAATTAGTTGAGGAAGAAAAATCTTACCGTCGAGGCGCGCTTTCTATCAGAGATTTAATCGCTCCGGCTTCAATTGAAGTAAGTTCGGATTTTTTAAAGTTGGGGTCGAAATTTATTAGAACTATTTTTGTAGTTAATTATCCGCGCTACATCAGCGTTGGCTGGTTCGCGCCGATTATAAATTTGAATTCTACCTTTGATATCTCTATGTTTTTTTATCCAGTAGAAAGCGCGGTAGTTTTAAACCAGCTTAAAAATAAAGTTGGTAATTTAGAAGCGCAAATTATATCAGATTCGGAAAAAGGAGCGGCCAGAGATCCTTTGCGCGAAACAGCTTTGCGCGATATAGAGTCTTTGCGTGACGCCCTAACCCAAGGCATAGAAAAATTTTTCCAGTTTGCTTTATATTTAACGATTTATGCGAACAGCAAACAAGAACTTGATAAATTATCCGAAGAAATGGAAAATATTTTTGGGTCGCGCTTAGTTTATTCCAAAAGAGTTTTTTATCAGGCCGAACAAGGCTTTAATTCTACTTTGCCTTTGGCTAACGATGAATTATATATTGTTTCTAATATGAATTCTTCGCCGATCGCTTCTTCGTTTCCTTTTATCTCAAGCGAACTTACTTCTGACAGTGGCGTTCTCTATGGTATTAATCGTCATAATAATAGTTTAATTTTATTTGACCGTTTTAGCTTGCAAAATGCCAATAGCGTGGTTTTCGCCACCTCTGGCGCGGGTAAAAGTTATGCTATTAAGCTTGAAGTTTTACGCAGCCTGATGATGGGCACAGAAGTGATTATTATTGATCCGGAAAACGAATATAAGCATCTGGCCGAGGCGGTTGGCGGAACTTATATCAATATTTCTTTAGCCAGTGAAAATAAAATTAATCCATTTGATCTGCCGCGTTCGGTTTTCGGAGAGTCCAAGGCCGAGAATATAATTAGAAGTGGAGTGATAACTGTAAAAGGATTAATTAGGCTAATGTTAGGTGATTTAACCCATGAAGAAGATTCTATTATTGACAGGGCGCTACTTGAAACTTATGCCAAACAAGATATTGCTCCTGACTCTGATTTAACCAAAGTTGAAGCGCCGATCGTGCAGGATTTAGAAGATATTTTAGAGGGTATGGAGGGCGGGGCCGGGTTGGCTCTAAGGCTTAAAAAATATACTCAAGGCACTTTCGCCGGTTTGTTTAATAATCCGACCAACGTAAAAATGGATAATCAGTTGGTTTGTTTTTCCGTGCGCGACATAGAAGACGAACTTAGGCCAATTGCTATTTATATGGTGATTAATTATATTTGGAATGTGGTGCGCTCCGAGTTGAAAAAAAGAATTTTAGTAATTGATGAAGCTTGGTGGCTGATGCAGCATGAAGACAGCGCTAAATTTATTTATGCCTTAGTTAAACGTTGCCGCAAATATTATCTTGGCGTGACCACTATTACTCAAGATGTTAATGATTTTTTAACTTCGCCTTATGGTCAAGCCATTGTTAATAATTCGGCCCTGCAGTTACTGCTCAGGCAGTCCCCGGCCGCCATTGAATTAGTGCAGAAAACTTTTGTTTTAACCCAGGGGGAAAAATATTTGTTGCTAGAATGCGGAGTAGGCGAAGGCATATTTTTTGCCGGCAATAAACATGCGGCCATTAAAGTTGTGGCTTCATATACCGAAGACCAAATAATTACTTCTGATCCGCGCCAACTTCTAGAAATTGAGCAGGAGAAAAAAGAATTCGCTTCCAATATGCTAAGAGACGAAGAAGAAAATAATGGGGAAGATGATGAGGCAGGGCAGTAATTAATTAAAAGAGTAAAACTAACACTATGAATAAAAAAATTTGGGGTATAATTATTATTGTCATGGCTCTAATCATAATAGCCTGTATTGTTTATGTTATCTTTTTTTATCAATTTTCTAGCGCGCCAGAGCAGGTTGTGGAACAGCCAGCAGCCGTTGTGCCGGTCGCAACGTTTCCGCCCGCAGTTGAATCGCCGGTTAAAACAATCACAACGGTTCAACCGATTGCCACTTTTAAAAAAACCGAGATGCGTTCAGATGATTTAGCAAGAATGGCTTCGGCTTTTGCCGAAAGATTTAGCAGTTTCAGTAATCAGTCTGATTATGGCAATGTCCGCGATTTACAAATTTTTATGACCGATGCCATGAAAATTTGGGCGGAAAATTATATTACCGATGCCAGAGCTAAAAAAACTCAAACAACAATTTATTACGGCATTGTTACTAAAGTAATTTCCAATGAAGTTAAGCAATTTGATTCTGATGCCGGGATAGCTGAAATTTTGGTCAAAACCCAAAGGAGAGAATCAGCCGGCATCGCCGGCAATAGCGAAATTTTTTATCAGGATATAATAATAAAATATGTCCGCGAGCAAGGTATTTGGCGAGTTGACGGGATTTATTGGCCGAACAAATGAAGCCCTGTTTTAGTATGAAAATAAATATAAAACAAAATGCCAGCAAAGCCTGGTTATTTTTTTTAGATCTGATTTTTCCGATTGAGTGTTTAGGTTGTGGCAGAGAAGGCTATTGGCTTTGCGGCGACTGTTTTAAAGAAGTTAAATTAAAACCTAAGCAATATTGCCTGCATTGCAAAAAAGAAAATGATTTTGGACAATTTTGTCCTCCTTGCCAAATTGTTTATAGTTTAAACGGCGTTTGGATAGCCGCGCTTTATGACGGATTATTGATCAACCAAGTAATAAAAAGCTTAAAATATCGTTTTATTGGCGGCCTGGCCGATGATTTAAGCAAGTTATTGATTTTATTTGTTGACAGGTTGTTAGAGCAAGGTAAAGTTTTAAGATCAGGTTTGGCGCGGGGAGTGGATTGGCGAAGTTTTAAACGCGCGAAAAATTTATCGCTGGCGATTTTAAATTTTAATGATAATTTAGTTGTGCCTGTGCCTTTATCTAATAAACGTCTGCGTTGGCGCGGTTTTAATCAGGCCGAGTTGCTGGCGCAAAAAATAGCGGGAAAATACGAATTGGCGCAGGACAATAATAATTTAATTAGAACTAAACATAAAAAGCCTCAAGCCAAATTGGATGAAGCGCATCGGCTGGAAAACGTTAAAGATTGTTTTTTTTGGCAAGGAAGCCATTTAAATAAAAAAAATATCATCCTGATAGACGACGTGGTTACTACAGGCGCCACGCTTAATGAATGCGCCAAAGTATTAAAAGCCGCCGGCGCCGGAGAAGTTTGGGGACTGGTCGCGGCCAAAGGGTAGCGTCATCTGTCAAGGGTAGCGTCATCTGTGTCAACTGTCATCTGTCAAGGGCAACGTTAGTTGGCAGCGTCATCTGTGTCAACTGTCATCCTGTCAAGTGTCATCCTTGTTTTTATGAGATATTTGAGGTAAAATTAGGGTGTAGACAAATGCTTTTTATCCCATTCTTAAACTGGGGGATAGATGTTTTTTAGCTATTATTATATGATAAAAATCGGTGATTATGAAAAAATAATGTCGGATCAGAACATTTTCAGCCAAATTATTTATACGCCAATTTTTGAGGCGCGCCAGCTTTTAGAAAAGAGAAGAAAGAATCCGGAGTTTATGGCCAAGATAGAAAAATTATTAAAAGGCAACATACCCGCGCTTTTGAAAAATAAAAAATGCGGGATTATGGCCAGACAACTGGCAACGCCAAATCTTGAAAATAGAATGTTTATATCTTTAGCCAATGGGAATGGTTTGCATCCTGTTTTTCTTGAATATTTTGACGATAAATTTACTTCCAATAATAAATATAAGCATTCTTTGGGGCAATTGCACATACAAAATAAAGTCGGCAAAGATGGCAAAAAATGTATAAAAAATATTAATGTTATTAATTTTAATAAATATGACGGTAAAAAATTAAAAGAAGTAAAAACGCTCTGGGGCGAATCTTTAGTAGATTTTCATAAAAAGCTTTTTGACGCATATGATTTAAAGGGTTTTTCTTTTTTTAATGAAAATGATTGGTATGAGAAAAAAGATGAAAAGTCAATCGATTTTTACACTAATTTTTTCTTGCTGATTACCTGTTTTGGAATTTTATTTGAAAATTTTTTATCATCAAAAGATGATGCTGAAACCGAATTCACGAAAGAGGTGGTTTTACCGGCCTTGGAGAAAGTTATAAATTTAACCGGCGTGAAACCGCTGATAGTTTCGTTAGAGCCGTTGGATTTGGAAGCGAATAATTTTTGGTATTACCATTTGCCGGTGATTGAAAATTATATTAAATTAAAATAATTGAACATTGAAGCTATCCCAAAACCCTAATTTTGTGCTAAAAAGCTCCCTTGGGTCGCTTTTGAAAAAACTTCAGATCAAGCGCGCGCGTTATATGTAAAACGATTTATTTATAAGGGGAAAACGAATACAATGATTACTTATTTTGTATAAAATATGGCAAAAAAGATTGTCAAGGCTATGAATAGAAACCAAAAACATCTAAATCATATAGACACCATTAATCTTGGATCCTATTATACTCCGGAGGTTATTGTTGATTTGGCTTATTCTATTTTACAAAAAAATATTAAAAATATTAAAGACTTTTCAATAATAGATTCTTCTTGCGGTTATGGTTCGTTTTTGGCAAGAAAAAACATTGCGAAAAGATTAATTGGAGCTGATATCGATCAAAAAGCTATTTCTGAAGCAAAAAAAATAATCGGCGAAGTTGATTTTATCTGTCAAAATTCTCTTTTGAATGTTAGTCGTCCAAGTTTAACGATTAAGAATGATGAAAAAATTATTACCATAGGCAACCCCCCATATAACGATACGACTTCCATAATTCGCAATTCCATTAAAGATACTTCAATTCAGGATAAAATTGATGCGGACATAAAAACTAGGGATTTAGGCATGTCATTTTTATTGTCTTACGATAAACTAAAAGCGGATTATGTTTGTGTTTTGCATCCTTTATCCTATTTAATCAAAAAAGCCAATTTTGCCCTGCTTTCAAAATTCGCCAAAAACTATAAATTAATTGACGGAATAATCATAAGCAGTCATGAATTTTCTGATACTTCTCGCGGAATGGCCTTTCCGATTTTGATCGCCCTTTATAAGAGGGACGAACAAGGAATGGGCTATGATTATATTCAAAATTATCAGTTTAAAGTAAAGGACGATGGAGTCTTTCGTTTAAAAGATTTTGATACGATAGTCAACTACGTTCAAAAATATCCAAATAAAAAATTTTTAAATAAAAATGACAGACCAGTAGCAAAGTTTTGGACATTAAGAGATATTAATGCTCTTAAGCGAAACAGAACTTTTATTAATGAAGATACTTACAATACTGTTTATGTGTTAATGGAAAAACTGCCTTATTATTGCTATATCGATATTTTTAAACAATATACGGACAGAATGCCATATTTCATTGGAAATTGTGACGTGATAATTGATAATGAAAAATTCGGAAAAATAAAAGAATGCTTTATCGCCCAAAGCGTTCACACAAATCCGGTATTAAAAAATAAATTTAAGTTTAGAGAAATCCCTGGCGCCAAACTAAAGATAGATAACTATTTTAAAGAATTATTAGAAAGTAAATTTGGAAAAAAATATGCCACAAATTTTAATTAAAAAAGATGAACATATAATAGAAATACCGATTTTATTGACCGCTGTTAGCGGAAAAATACGCATTAAAAATCGATCAATTTTGAATGAGTATGGAACACCAGTTGCGGTTAAAAGAGACAGTTTTTTATTGAGCAATTATGTTGAATGGCAAATTGGCTATGATGTGGTTAAAAAGGAAACAGAAAAGCTCGCGGAATCATCGCTACCCGAAACTGAATTTACTGGAGCAAACGGAAAAATCAAAGCACTTTACGAATTATCAGAATATATCTGGTATTTTTATAAATGGAACGTCATTACCAAAGAAGAATTGGAAAATGTTGTTGCTTATCTTAATTCAATACAAGACCAAAATTTGATTGATAATAATTCTGAGTTGCAAATTGATCGTAGCCACCCAATTGAAAAAAACATAAACGGATTTGATTTTGAATGGACTCAGGTTAAATATCCTCTTTTGATTTACAAATTTAACGGATATGAAATAGTTACCGAAATAAAAATTACCGAAAAGCAGTATGCGGTTGGCACGCAACCAATGTTATATTTATGTTTTCCAATTACAGAATTAAAAACAAAAACTAATTTAATCGGACGATGCGCAGAAACAAAAGAAATTGCCTATTTTGAAATTTCAGAAAACAACATCAAGGTATTTCTAGAAATGCTAAAAATGTTTGGCATTCTATCTAAAGACCACAAACACGACATTCTGCAAATTATCAATACGATTATAAAATAATCTCAACATTTTTAACTTTTATTTGAAGAGAATAAGGAGTTTTGAATTTTGGGCATTCACCCCTAACCCAGTATGAGAAAATAAAAGAAAAGGAATACATCAGCTAACACGGCATATCCCCCGACTTGTCACTTTTAGTATGACAGCCCAAGTTTTGAAAGCATTTCTTTAATTTCAGCCGTTATTTCCGAACGCATTATTATCTCTTCTCCGGTTAAAGTATTTTTAATTCTGGCATCGGTTACGCTCTTTAAAATTCGCACTAATTGTCTGGTTGACAGCGGTGGCGTTACAAAACCAGAGGATGCAATAAAAATGATTATGGCTGGTGCTAGTGCAGTACAGATATATTCAGCCGTTCATATGGCTGGCAATCAAGGGGCAGCTTTTTTAAATAACTTTATTAAAGATTTTGACGCTTGGATAAACAAATATGAGTATACAAATATAAATTCTTTCAAAGATATACTATTGCCAAAATTATCACGCACCCATCAAACGAACCGAATTATACCAAAATACAATAAAAATCTTTGCACTAACTGCAAAGCATGTATTAATATTTGCTTAGAAAATGCAATTAGTTTATCAAAAAATAAAATAATTATTAATAAAAGTAAATGCATTGGTTGTGGCGCTTGCGCATCGGTTTGCCCGACAAAAGCTTTAAAATAACAATATGGAAATCGAAATAAGAGCTAAAATAAATAATATAAAAAATACTGAGCGGTGCATTGTCGGACTTGGCGCTAAATTAGTAAAACAAAAAAGACAGATTGATAAATATTTTGGGGAAATTAATTTATTTAAAAAATTAGGATATTCTTTTTTAATGCGTGTACGCAACGAGGGCGATAAAAAATTTTTAACCTACAAGGGTGCGGAGTCAAAAAAAGATGGAGTTTGGGAAGAATACGAATTTAATATTGACAACGAAATAATGGCCGAGGTCATGCTTAAAGCCATGGGCTTAGAAAAAATAATTGAAGTCAATAAAAATAGGATTGAGTATAAATTAGATGATCTGGCAATTTGTTTAGACACCATAGAAGATCTAGGTTGTTTTGTTGAAATAGAATCGCAAAACGATAATGATATTGATAAAGATAAACTAAAAAACAGAGGGTGAAAATCCTTTTTCTTCCTCTGTCTGTTTGTTTTAAAGTAAAACAACCTCCTGACTTGTACCACTGTTAAAATT
>JAHJXD010000088.1 GCA_018827685.1 Patescibacteria group bacterium | reverse complement strand
CTTTTGTGGTTGCACATGGATAAGGAAAAAGACGGCGAAAAAGTAAAAAAGATTATTAAAGAAATAACTGGAGATATTACTATTCATGCCTATCCAATTGACCGAGACGAAGCTGCCGATCTTGGTTTGAAAATAGAAAAGGCGACTGATGAAGTTGATAAATTAATATGCCAAATATACGAAAATTACGCGGAAGAAATGAAGCTCGGTCAGCCGTTCCACCCAAACGAATTGCTTGCTGGTAAGGAAATGGTGGAAATAAATAAAGTAGGCGCATATCTTGAAACTGTTGATATTTCATACCAGTTTACTATTACCGGTAAAGCCCAGAAAATTATTAGAAATAATCAGCCAACGATTGACCTCAATTTTGAGTCGCAGTCGTGGGTAAAAAAAAATTAATTATGAACACATCTACATACACAAACGAAGCGTTAGGGAATATATCTCCAATTTATTCCGATTCCTTAATGAGCATAAAGGCCGAAACTGATGCTAATTCCAGTTTTGGCTCTGTTTGGTTATCTCCCTTGTTAGCCGTTCCTCTTGGATGGCGATTTTCAATTGGTATGTTTTCTCTGCCGAAAGATGGTTTTATTGGTATATTAACTGATGACGAGGCGAGGGAAATGAAAGAAAGAATTAGTTTATTTAAGAAACGGTTTAATGATGACTTTGCAAAAAAACACCAAATATTGTTTGGACACTAATTTTATCATAAACTTATTAAATGGCATGGAAAATGCCGTTTTAGTTTACGAAGAAATCAAAAATGCGCCTCTCGCCATAACGGCCATTGCTTCAGTGGCTCTTTTTGAAATCTTGAGAGGCAAAGAGCAAAACCAAGACAAAATACAAGCCTTTAATGAATTAAGGCAAAAATTAGAAGTATTACCATTTGGCGAGAGGGAAGCAGAAGAAGCAAGCGAGATAGAGAAAAAAATTGATCAAAATGGATTATTCAAACTTGATATAGATGATTTGCTCATTGGGGCGACTGCAAAAACCAATGGCGCTATTCTTGTCTCTAATAATAGCGATTATAATAGAATTGATGGATTGCAATTGAAAAATTATTAAACCTAATCCCGCCCGCTATCTATTTTGAGGTTCCGCCGCCGTCCGAAAAATTTACTGGGGGTTTTCAGCAGACGGGCAAAAAGCCTGTCGGCAGACAGGAAAGGTGGTTGAAAGAGAAAATTTTTTTGTCTTAATTTAAACTTTATGAAAAATTTTAAAAAAATTAAAGAAAAATTTAATCAATTGTCGCAACAAGAAAAAGATAATTTACTTCAAGGTATTTATAATTTTTCCAAAGACACAAAATTATTTTTAGAAAATCGTTTGATAGGCGGCAATGATAATGTTTTTATCAAAGCAATGGAAAAAGAAACTATCGGCAAAGTGTACAGGAAAGGAATGCCATGCACGCCTAATGGCGTAAAAGTAAATTCTATTATTGCCAAAGCAAAAAAATCTGGCGTTAGCATTGACGCATTGATGAAGTTGGAACAGTTGGCTTACAGAGGGTTTATAGAATTTTTAAATGAATACGGAGGCGGACCTGAAAGTTTTGATGAAATGGCGGATAAGCATATGGAAAATTATTTAATTTTAGTCCGTGACAATATTGAAGACGAAAGCAAAAGAAATAATATTTTTCAGGAAATAAAAGGATATTTATTGAAGAAAAATAATATGTGCGCGGATTCGCTTGATGATATTTTTGAAAAGATAACGGGAATATCAATTAGCCGTTAGTTAAAGAAAAAACATTGTGTATAACTTTTTGACATTGCTATTGACAAACTATTTTACATAGATTAACATAATGGTATAAGTAATAATAAAATAATTTTATGGCTAACTATCATGTTTCAAAATGTGCCAATGGAAATTGGCAAGCGAAAAAAGAGGGCGCGGATAAAGCGGGTGGAATTTTTAACACTCAACGCGAAGCCGAAAAGGCAGCAAAAGAATTTTCCGCTAATTCAGGTGGCGGAGAGGTTAGAATTCACGGACTTGACGGCAAAATAAGAGACAGCGATACCGTAAAGCCCGCAATTGATCCAAATCCGCCCAAAGATCAAGTACACTAAAACTATGCTTGGTAAATTTATTTTAGAACAGCGAAAAAAGAATAATTTGACGCAAGAGTTTTTGGCGTCCGCGATTAGCGTTTCTCGTCCAACTTATATACAAATTGAACAAGGCGAAAGGGACATAACTATTACCGAAGCAAAAAAGCTGGCGGATATTTTTGGTATTGTTTTTGATGATTTTGTTCAGGGCAAAGAAAATTTATTGCTTAAAATAAAATTGGGGAAACAGATAATATCGAGAAAAGTCACTAAAAAATCAGATGAACCGGAAACGAGGATTATTATGTCTCGGACAAATGTAAAAAAATTTAAAGAAGTTTTATTGTATCTTTTGGAAAAAGTCGGGGCTCGGCCGAATATCGGCGAAACAGCAATTTATAAATTGCTTTATTTTATAGATTTTGATTATTATGAAAAATTTGAAGAGCAATTAACTGGCGCTAAATATATTAAAAATCATTTTGGTCCGACGCCGATTGAGTTTAAAAAAATAATTGACCAAATGATAGAAGATGGCGAGATAGAAAAAATTAAAAGCAGATATTTTCAGCACGAACAAAAAAAATACTTGCCAAGAAGAACAGCTGATTTAAAAATTTTATTGGCTCAAGAAATTCAGCACATAGATGAGGTTTTAGCGCGTTTGGCATGGAAAAACGCCAGTGAATTGAGCGAGTATTCTCATTCAGATACGCCTTGGCGAGTTCATAAAATAGGAGAGGAGATAAGCTATGAAACCGTTTTTTATCGAGACGACGATCATTCTGTTAGAAATTACGAAGATGAACTTTGAAAGCACAATCGAGTTTCAAAAAGATTTTAAGAAGTTATCTAAAAAATTTAGATCTTTAGACGATGATTTGATTGAATTTAAAAAAGTTTTAAATGAAGCGCCTTTGGGAATCGGCAAGCATTTTAATATTATTACAAGAATTAACCATATACATATTATTAAGGCCAGATTTTTTTGTAAAAGCTTGAAGAAAAAAGATTTAAGAATTATCTATGCTTATATTGAAAATCATCAAATTATAGAAATGATTGGCATTGAGTTTATTGAGATATATTTTAAGGGCGAGAAAGAAAATGAAGGCGGGGATAGAATTAAGGAGTATTTAAAAAAATTTTGAGCG
>JAHJXD010000069.1 GCA_018827685.1 Patescibacteria group bacterium | reverse complement strand
GTAACGAAATTTTCAGATTTTGAGATAAATTTTTTATAAATTTTTGAAGCTTATGCCTAAGCATAGGCAAGAAAATTTAGAAAAAATTTAGCCAAAATATGGAAATTGCAGTCATGAGTTATTATGCAACAGGTCTAATATTTTACTTTTTCCATTTTATAAAACTGCAGGATATCATCAACTTGAATTATTGGTTTGCCCTGGAAATTAATGCCGCATTCCTGGTTAACGTCAACTATGCTTACATCTTGTTTGGCAATTTGCAATTTGGTCAATCTGCCAGCGGACATAATTTGTTTATCGCGCATAACTTCAATTAAGGAATTAACTTCAATTTTTCCGTCTAGTACTCTTCCGCCAACGATTTGGCTTGATTTTTCGGTTCGGAAAATCGCCAAAACTTTCATTCTGCCTAAATCTACTCTAACCATTTTTGATTCAATCAAACTATCCACTTCGGCTTTAAGGTCATTAATCAATTCGTAAATTATTTTATAGCTTTTAACTTCAACATTTTTTTCTCTTGCTAATTTTTGTGCTTGCGGCGTAATGTTAACGTTAAAGCCTAAAATTCTTGCTTTGCTGTCCTGAGCTCGCGTGATATCGCCTTCAGTAATATTGCCAAGGCCTTTGTTTATGATGTTTATTTTAACTTCTTCTTGGTCAATTTTAGCCAATGATCCCTCGATGGCTTCGCCCGACCCTAAAACATCGCTCTTAATAAGCAAGTTTATGTTTTTAATATCAGTCGCTATTTTTTTTTCTTCTTTAGGTTTAGCGGCTTCGTTGGCGCGGGAGAAAATTTTACTAGTTTTAATCTTTTTGCCTTGGCCAATCTGCATAATATCGCCGACCTCAGGAGCTATTTTCAGGCCGATTATTTTTACAGGTATGGAAGGCGGAGCTTGTTCAACATTTTTTCCTATGTAATTTTCCAAGGCTCTGACTTTGCCATAGAACAATCCGTTAAAAATCATTGAATCGCCAATTTTTAACGTACCGTTTTGGATTAACACGGTAGCTACCGAACCTTGCCCGCGATCAATATGCGATTCGATAATTGTGCCTGAAGCGCTAGCCTTAGGATTGGCTTTAATATTTTTTTCTTCCACGTCAGAAATTAATAAAAGCATATCTAAAAGTTCGCTTATGCCAATATTATTTTTAGCTGAAATTGGCAAACAAACGGTTTTACCGCCCCAATCTTCAGGAATAATATTTAACTGCTCGCCTAATTCCCGTTTAACCATATCAATATTAGCTTCCTGCTTATCAATTTTATTTATGGCTACGATAAAAGGAATTTTAGCCGCTTCAATGATACGATAAGCTTCAACGGTTTGCGGTTTAATGCCGTCGTCCGCGGCTATGACCAAAATAGCGATGTCAGCGATTTTAGCGCCGCGGTTTCTCATGGCTGTAAATGCTTCATGTCCAGGAGTATCTATAAAAGTGATAGGTTTGTTTTTATGAACTATTTGGTAAGCGCCAATATGCTGGGTAATGCCGCCGGCTTCGCTTGCTACTACGTCAGTTTGCCTGATAGCATCTAAAAGTTTTGTTTTGCCATGGTCAACATGACCCATAACTACAATAATCGGCGCCCTGGATATTAAATCAACTTGGTTTTCTTGATTTAAAATTTGTTTTAAAATGTCAGATTCGCCTTGGTCTTTTTCTTCGTTTTCCTCGGCTTGTACTATATTTAGCCCTAAATCTTGACCGATAATAGCCGCGGTATCAAAATCAATTTTTTCATTAAGCGAGCTGAAGATTCCATTTTTCATTAATTCAGACAAAATTTTATTTATTGGCAAGCCTGTGGTAATGGAAAAATCTCTAACTGTAATAAATTTAGGGATTTTTATTTTTGGTTTTTCAGTTACCCCTGTTGCGGTCGCGACTTCTTGTTTTTTTTCTGCCTGCTGTTTTGCCTCAAGTTGTTTAATTAATATCGGCCACTCCCTGATAATTTTTTGCGCGGTGACGTTGTCAATTTTAATGGCTTTTTGTCCGATATCAAAACCAATGAGCGGCAATTTATCGCGCAACTCTTGAGTTAGGACTTTTAAAATTCTGGCAAGTTCGGTTACGTTCATATTTGTTTAAATTATTTTTTTACTTTACAATAAAATTAACCTAAAGTCAACAAAAAATTGTCAACAAAAAATTGTAATTT
>JAHJXD010000068.1 GCA_018827685.1 Patescibacteria group bacterium | reverse complement strand
TTCGCTTCGCTCATTTTGTATAACGTCCGCGCTTATCAGCGCCGTTCTGCTCAGCGAAGCTTCGCATAACAGCGCTTATCTGAAATTTCTCCCAAAAACTTCGTTTTTGTGATAAACTTCAGATTAAGCGCGGACGTTATGTGAAATTGTGCTGATTTTTTCTTCACTTTTTTGCCATTAATCATTAACCTAAAAACATATGATTGAACAAAACAATCCACAACCCATTGAGTCAATCCAAAGCTCAAATAGTATCTGGGTAATTATTGCATCGGTGATTATTACCGCTTTAATAGTTGGTGGCGGAATTTATGCGTGGCAAAAAAGTGAAGTCAATAAACTTAATAGTCAAATTATCCAGACTCAAAAATTTTCTTCTGAACAAAAAGGAGAAATAACAAACTTGAATGCAGAAATCGCCCAACTTAACGATCGTTTATCAGGAGTTGAAAATAAAAAAAGTTTGAGTGTCGTTGACGGATTGGCTGGCTGGAAAACATATACCAACAAAAATGACGGCTTTTCAATTATGCACCCATCTGAATTTTGGCCACAATCTGGTAATGACTTAATGAACTATGATATAAATGACCCGAGATACGAAAGAGGTAATCCTGACGGAATCAAAATTCAGATTCAAAAACAATCGCTTGGTTCAAATTTTAAGTCTTTTGATGAATATGTCGTATACCAAAAAAACATTTCTGACGAATTAGTTGATCCAGCGAAAACGGTTAAGTTGGGCGATTTCATTACCCTATCGCAGTATACAGAAGGTGGACCAGGTGGAGCTTTTATGATTTATACAGCATTCAATAAAAACACGAAGAACTATTATGATGTCTTAATTTTTGAGCCTGGATATTCAAAAAATAAAGAACTGATTGAAAAAATAATAGCAACATTTAAAATATTGTAGAAAAAAATCAGCACAACAACGCCTAACACCGAATATACGGCTACAATAAAATTCATTTATTACATACATTAAGGAATTGAATTTTATCTTCGCCCAAATTCTAATTTTTTTCTGCGTTGGCGCATCAGCGCAATTATAACACAGAAAAAAATTAGAACTTCGCATACTCGGATACGTTATGCAAAATAGCCAGAAATTTTTTTATCTATTTTTAAAATTTTTTTGGCAATTTTTTAAGTCGGCATAGCTTGTTGTGCGAAATATAATTATCAACGCAAGATCGTATGAAAAAAATTATATGAAACAGGTCAAGAGCAAAGGATTCACTTTAATAGAATTATTAGTCGTAATTTCTATTATTGGATTTTTAGCGACAGCTTCTATGGTTGTATTTAATAATGTCAGAATGAAAGCGCGCGACACTAAAAGAAAATCCGATCTAAAACAACTTTCTACCGCCATTCAATTATATTATGATGCTAATAGTTCCTATCCAGACAATGCTACCAGTTATCCTGATTGGCCGGCTGGTTTCAAAACAGAACTTTTACCATTTTTAAACAAACCACCGGTTGATCCCAAAGATGACGGCTGGCGTTATTATGGAGCATATCGCATGACTTGGGCACCTGATTCGAATTGCAACGACCGCTATGTTTTATGGGCATATTTGGAAAACTATGGCGGGGAATATAGTTGCGGTTTTGGCAATCCTCACTTTTTTGTTGTTTTAGATAAATATTAATTCAATCCTTTCAATAAATTGCCAAAAAATACATTAAGGAAAAGAAATTTCTGGCTACATCACATAACACGGGATAAGCGGTTCGGGGCAAATGCGATTTATTACTTACATTAATGAGTTGCATTTGCCCCTCACCAAAATTTTTACTGCGCTTTGCTCCGTAAAAACTTCGCTTATCCCGATACGTTATGCAAAATTTCGCTTCGCTCATTTTGTATAACGTCCGCGCTTATCAGCGCCGTTCTGCTCAGCGAAGCTTCGCATAACAGCGCTTATCTGAAATTTCCGTGTCAAATCATTTAATCATGACACCAAAACCTCTTTTTTATCCATCCTGGAAAATGACACTAAAGAAGGGTTCAATTTGTTAGTTGAATTAATGTTTTCTCGACCTTTTTTCTGTTGATAAATTTTGTAAAG
>JAHJXD010000067.1 GCA_018827685.1 Patescibacteria group bacterium | reverse complement strand
TTTTTATAATTATGAAGATCCATTTTCATCATTTCAATATCTTCAGTATTTTTAGCAACCATTTCTCTAATTATTTCAATAGTTTTAGTATTTTGAACTGACACAAGTCTGAGCGAAAATCAGCGTGTTATTTTTTCTCAGACTCTAAAAATTCCAAAATATAATTGCAATAATCATTGTACTGCTTAATCGCCTCTCCAACGGTTTTATAAACTATATTTTTATCTAAATTATTATATTCATGCACAATAGCGTTTCTAAAACCAGCGCTGTTGGCAATTTTTTTAGCAAAATCTGCGGGTAAAATTTTTAACTCTTTTAGCTGTAAAAAAGTTTCTCTATAATCTTTTGGGGATAAATTATGCTCTTTGCCTAATTTGGCAATAATATGCTCATTAATATCAATACCCCTGCCAATAATCTCCATTAAAAAATTTTTCAAGGCGGTATAGTTAATATAATCCTGCGCCATTTCATCAAAAGTAAATTGTTTAAATTCGATTAATCTTTCCAGGTCCGTTTGGATTAAATCTATTTTTTGTTTTATCAATTTTGCGTTAAGCATAATTTTTTAAAGCGTTATTCAGGTGTTCTTGCCTTTTACGAATTAATACATCTTGAAGTTGAAATAAGCTTTTACTGTCTTGGTAATCTTTATAAGCATAAAGACAATATTGGTCAAAATCATCTTGGCTTCCGTAAATTAATTGACCATCTTTAACAACTTCATATCTAAACAATGGATTTGTATTATGCAAACTTTTTACATCTAATTCTCTTTGCCTGTTATCGCCAAATATTTGCGCTAACTCTCCTGATATTTTTAATAATTGTTCAAATTCTATTTTGTCGCGCCCATATACTGCTACATCAAGATCACTTCCTTCTTTTTCGCTTGCTTTCGCGTATGAGCCATAAATAATAATAAAACGCAAATTATGCCTCTGGCCTGTTTTTGTTATTTCTTGTTGCTGTTTTTTAATAATTTTCATGTATAAGTACTTTTTTATGGGACAGTCCTATTATAACATAAAACTCTGATTTAACAAAAAAACAAATTTACCCTTGTTTTCCAAACTAATTACGCGGCAAGTCTGTTATATTTTTTTACATTTTCATCCGCCAATTTCTGGATATAGGCGATTTGTTTTTTGCCTAGTTGGTTGTTAAATAAATGTTTAAATCTGCCTTGAGGCTTTAAATAATCTTCAACCGGCGGTCGCTTGACCGGAAGTTTCATTATTTGGCTCAATCGGCCGTTAACATATTCAACAGCCGGATAAATTCCGCTTAAGGCGGCTAATTTAGCTAAGCTTATAGTTTGAGATGGTTCAATTTTCCATCCAGGAATACAAGGAACAAGTATTTGTATATAACTTGGCCCGCTAATTTTTTTGGCTTTTTTTATTTTAGCAATAATATCCAATGGATAGCCAATAGTAGTTTGCGCGACATATTTAAGTCCATGGGCCAAAGCAATGGCCAACATGTCTTTTTTCATAAAATGCGAGCCAATACCGTTGATGTCTGGCGCGGCTCCGGCCGGCGTGGTCGTAGTATTAGCCGCCCAGGGCGTGGCCGCGCTGGCTTGCGCGCCTGTATTCATGTAGCCTTCGTTATCATAGCAAATATATAGAATATTTTCACCTCTTTCCCATATGCCGCTAATCAGACCCAAGCCGATATCAAAAGTCGCGCCGTCCCCCCCCTGCGCGATAACCTTCACGCCAGGGACAGGGGAGTTATTTTTTTCTTTATAATCCAGCGCTGCTCGTATGCCTGAAGCTACGGCTGGCGCGTTTTCAAACAAAGAATGGATCCATGGCATGCGCCAGCTAGATTCAGGGTAAGCCGTGGTAACTACTTCAAGACAGCCAGTGGCGTTGGCGATAATTGTTTGCGAACCAAGCGCGTCAGCCACTATGCGAGCCGCTATAATTTGCGGACAACCCACGCATGCCCGGTGATTATTGGAAAGGAGAGAAGCGCTTTGTCCTTTTTTTGTCTTTCTTATGTTATTCATGTTTTATTTTTTTCAATTTTAAATTTTGTAATTTTTTAACCAGTTTCTGCCACAGTTTTTTTAAAGCCTTCTAAATTTTTTTTATCCATTTGTCCTGCGAATTTAGACGCGTTTAATATTTCAATTAAAACCGGTTTTTTGGTTTTTGATAAGTGGATAATAAAATTTCCAAGCTCAATGGCGCGGTCTATGGGGTCTTTGGTTAATTCCCAGCTGATTAAATTGGATTCGTGGTCGTAATACATATCTTTATTTGGGAAAGAATGTAATAATCTTAATAATCTCTCCATCTTTTTTATACACC
This sequence comes from Patescibacteria group bacterium, assembly GCA_018827685.1. GTDB lineage: Bacteria > Patescibacteriota > Patescibacteriia > Patescibacteriales > GWC2-42-12 > JACPHD01. The sequence goes on along the minus strand of JAHJXD010000067.1, from coordinate 3,148 downwards.
ACTTTTACTCCTTCTTTTTCAGCAGTCAGATGGTTGTTTTTTTTGCCAGCTTTGTCTGGCGTATTAATCGTATCTTCAATTTGTTCGCGCGTAAAAAAAACTTTATGCTTATTCAGTATATCAAATTTTTGTTCAGCGTATTTTGTAAAGTAAAGCATAAAATTATTTTTTTATTTTCTCAACTTACAAGGGACAGTCCCTACAAGCAATTCCATGGAAGCGCGATAATATTCTTTGACAATTTTTGTTTTCGTTCGCCAGTAGTAATAACATAGCCGGTTTTAGCTATTGAGGAGTATTCTTCAAGAAAATTTTTCAGCCCTTTTAAGTCACTGAGTCGCGCGTTGTCGCCACTTTTGATTTCTATTGGAATTACTTCTGAACCAAAATCAATAACACAATCAACTTCTGCTCCGCCGGAAGTTCGCCAATAATTGATTTTATAGTTTTTATTCAGCGCTCTGACGCGCCTAATAATTTCAAGCATTACAAAATGTTCAAACAACACGCCTTTTTGGACATTGGCAGTATCTTTTGACAACGGCCAGCGAGCTAAAACATTGCGGACGCCCAAATCAAAAAAATAATATTTCGGCGATGCTAAAATTCTTTTTCTGGCATTTTTTAAAAATGGTTCAATAATTTCAACAACTAAAGTGTCTGATAAAAGCTGGTAGTAATCCTTAATTGTTTGCGTGCTAATGCCGGCTTCATTTGATAATTTTGAATAATTCGGGCTGGTTCCTGATTCTTGAGCGGCTAATTCCAAAAAACGAGAGAAGGCGCCTATTTTTCTGCTTAAAGACTCGGCTCGGATTTCTTCATTAAGATAAATTAAGGCGTATGATTTTAAAAAATCTTCTTGCTCTTTCTTGGGCAAGGTAATTATTCCAGGAAGAGATCCAAAAACTAAAAAATCTTCTAAGGGAAAAGAGCAATCTTTGTTAATGTTGTTTATAGCAATTTTTTTTATATTGTTTTCCTTAATTAAACCCAGCTCTCCCCATAATAACGGATCTAGATAATATCTTTTAATTCTTCCTGGCAAAAGGTTGGCTCCGCTACGTCTTAATTTTCTGGCCGACGAACCAGTTAGAATAAATTGGGCTTGTTTTTTATCAAGCAAATATTGGATAGCGTCAAAAATTTCTGGCGCTTTTTGCGCTTCATCCACAAAAACAATCGGTTTTTTTGCCATAGCTTCAACTTCTTTAATAATTTTTTCCGGCTCTTTTTCCAGATCAGCCCTGGTTTTCGGATTTTGTAAAAAGTACTTGTGAGTATTTTTAAAATTATTTAAAAAGTATTCTACCAAAGAAGTTTTTCCAACTTGCCTTGGACCCAAGATCAAACCTGAATAACCGCTTTTAAGAAGTTTTAACAGATCTTTTTCCAAAAATCTGTTAAATCGTTGTTTCTTGTCAATCATAATGTATAGTTTAAATTTACCTTGTATATTTCAATTATATGTTATGACTCTATTTTGTAAAGTAAAACATAAAATTATGAATTATAAGTATTATCAGTCCGACGCTCTATTGTCAAAATAATAATTTTATTGTCCGTGTTAAGGCGATAAATAATTCTAATTTTTCCTTTGCGGACGCGATAGATATCTTGTCGGCCTTTTAATTTTTTTATATCAAGACCGTTAAAGCCGCGGCAATTAATTTTTACTAAAATTGCTTTAACTGTTTCTTTTTCTTTGGTCCCTAATTTTTTCAGCGCCTTGGCGATTTTATCCATACATTACAAACGGGACAATATTTCATTAATATCAACGCCGTGCTTTTTAATTTTAGTGAAGTCAATGATTTCCTCCCATTGTTCGCCTTTAAGAGGGGAGATGCGGAATAATGGTTTTGCTTGCTTAAAAACTATAAAAGATTCGCCTTTAGCGATACGTTTAATGTAATCAACCATATTTTCCCTTAAATTTTTTAAACCAACAATGTTTTCCATAATTTTAAAGCTAATTTTTAGATTAACTTTAGTTTATCAAAAGATTAACTTAATGTCAAATTAGCGTATTTTGTAAAGTAAAACATAAAATTGATGTATTATAAATAAACGAGACAATATTTCTTAATATCAGCGCCATTGTATATTAATATTATTTATTTACAGAAATATGTATATGGTTCATATGGCCGCTGCATATACTGTCTGACCAGCCAGCTTCTTGATAATTATTATATATTTTGCCGTTCCTTTTACTAGTTGCTCCTGGCATGCAATAAATAATTTGAGTAACACTTCCCCCCAATTTATTCGCGATTATTTTTGTTAAATTTATACATTGATCTTTTTCTTCTGGACTGCATCCTATATCAACACCTCTGCCTTCGGCATGAGGAGAAAGAGTGTTTGTGCCTTTGACATATTGGCGATGACCCGTTATTAGGCTAGTGATTCTCATTTGTAAATTTAAATTTTCTAGATTTGATAAGAATTTTTGGGTGTTTGAAGTAACTCTATTTATATCGCCCGGAGTATTATACGCATATGTCACGCTTCCTTTTTGTAGCGGCGCGCCTCCTCCTGACTCAGTATAATCATCTTCGGCTTCTTCTATCTCTTGTACAATCCCAATCGTTAATGGTTTAAAGTTTAATAAATTAGGGTTGACTTGGTAGAGAATTGTATATGAACATAAAGCAATAACTAAGCCTGTTAAACTTGCGGCGATCCAGGACTTGGCTTCGCCGATTGCGGTAGCGTTGCCTCCGGCAATAATCCAAAGAACTCCGCCGATCATTAAAACCACAGCTGCCAATATTCCAACAATGCCGATAGCGTATTTATAAATGCCCGCGATATATTCGCTAATCCAAGGAAATGCACAGCTGGTAGGGTTTCCCTTTTCATCTTTCTCGCAACTTGAAAGTATAGACTTAATATTGGTAAGAGTTAAGCCAGGAATTTTTATTTGCAAATCAGGCATTTTAAAATTCGGCATTGTGGCATTAAGTCCGCTAGGTGGTTTATTGTCCAGGCTGGGATCGTCCGGAGAATCATCATCTTTTGTCTGCCAGTCGCAAGCCCCCGGAAGCTCTCCCGGAATCGTTATTGGGCAATCCTCCGGAGGCTTTGCGTCAGATTTAACTGGCAGAGGATAATAAAAAAGATTGGCTATAAAAAATAATAT
>JAHJXD010000066.1 GCA_018827685.1 Patescibacteria group bacterium | reverse complement strand
TAAAATATTTAATATTAAACTTTTAGCAACTCAAGCCCTAGTCTTCGTCATGATCATATTTATAGGGTCTCAGTTCTTTTTTATTAAGGTTTTTATAAATTTTATTTTAAATAGTATTACTTTTGTTGCGATTATAATTTTTGGTGTTTTGCTTATTAAATCCGTTAAAAAAGAAATCTTGCAGAGAGAAGAGTTTGTTAAACTCAATATTGATTTGAAAAAATTAATAAAGCAAAGGCAAGACTTAGTACATTTGGTAACCCATAAAGTCAAGGGATATTTCACCCGCTCAAAATGTGTTTTCGCCGAAATGATTGAAGGCAGTTTCGGAGCTCTTCCGCCCAAGGCCAAAGAAATGGCCATGCTGGGCTTAGACTCGGACAATGAAGGCATAAATACGATTGATATAGTTTTAAACGCCGCCAGCTTACAAGCAGGTCTGATAAAATATGACATAAAGCCAATTGACTTTAGAAAAGTTGTAGAACAAGCCATAGAAAGTAAAAAGGATCAGGCCAAAATTAAAGGATTAAAATTGGAAACCGAGATTAAAGACGGAAATTATATTTTGACCGGCGATAAGCTTTGGTTAAAAGAGGTGGCTCTCAATTTAGTGGATAACGCGGTGAAATATACGAACACTGGCGAGATCACTGTCGGGCTTGAGCTGAAAGAAAAACAAATCCTTTTTTACGTTAAAGACACGGGCGATGGCATTACTGATGAAGACAGAAAAAATCTTTGGACCGAAGGCGGACGAGGCAAAAGGTCACTCTTAAAAAATCCTAATAGCACCGGCTATGGCCTTTATTTGGTAAAACTGATTATTGAAGCGCATAAAGGCAAAGTTTGGGAAGAATCAGCGGTGGGCAAGGGTAGTATTTTTTATGTAAAACTGCCTCTCAATATAAAAAGATTGTCTGATAATTAGTCTATAATTGCAAAAATATCAGATTAATTTTGTATTGCGGAATTTCTAATTTTATCCCGTATAAACGATTACTTTAAGACTGTAACAGGTTAAGATTAAATTATGGAAAATCTATTAAAAAATTTAGAAATATTAAGAGAGCGCCTCCTGGATACCTGGGGGTTGCTTTGATTTGGATCGGCAGAAAGAAAAAGTTAATGAGTTAAAAGTGGAAATGTCCAAGCCAAATTTTTGGCAGGATCAGGAGCGAGCCATTATTTTAAGCAAGCAGACTGAAGAATATGACGCGGAAGTCATAAAATGGGAAAATTTAAAAAAAGAAATTACAGATTTAGAGCAATTTGTGGCTCTTGGACAAAATTCAGCACAGGCTGAAAAAGATGATGCTTCATTGAATGATTATGTTAATAAAAAATATGACCAACTCAAGCGCCAATACGAGGAGCTTGAGTTTTTTGTTTTGTTTGCCGGCAAATACGACCGAAGCAACGCTATAATTTCTATTCATGCGGGCACGGGCGGAGTTGATGCGCAAGATTGGTCGCAAATTTTAGAGCGTATGTTTTTGCGTTTTGCAGAAAAGAGAAATTGGCAGGCCGAGCTGGTTGACCGAACGGTTGGCAATGAAGCCGGCATCAAAAGCGTGAGCTATCGGATTGTCGGCAGCTGGGCTTACGGCTATTTAAAAAGCGAATCTGGCGTGCATCGTTTAGTGCGTATCTCGCCGTTTGACGCGGAAAAAATGCGCCATACTTCATTCGCTTTAGTTGAAGTTATTCCAGAACTGCCGGAAACCGAAGATATAATTTTAAAAGATAATGATTTGCGCGTTGACGTTTTTCGCTCGTCAGGTCCTGGCGGACAAAGCGTCAACAAAACCGATTCGGCCGTGCGCATTGTGCATGTTCCGACAGGTTTAACCGTAGCCTGTCAAACCCAGAGATCCCAGCATCAAAATAAAGAAACCGCTTTAAAAATTTTAAAAGCCAAGCTGTTTAAATTAGAACAGGAAAAAAGGGGCGATGAAGAGAAAAAAATGCGCGGTGAGGCGCAAAAAGCCGAATGGGGCAAGCAAATTCGTTCTTATGTTATGCAACCTTATCAAATAGTAAAAGACCATCGCACTGAGCATGAAACTTCGGATATTCAAAAGGTTTTAGATGGAGGTTTAGACGAATTTATGGAAGCATATTTAAGCAAACAGAGAGTGAAAAAATGATATGTTATTTAAAGCAGGAATTGATATTGCTAAATCTAAAATTTTTTTATTTGCTTGTTTGGCTTTTATAATCGGAATTGCTTTGGCTTCGTTTTTACCGGTTAAATTTTTATATTTTACCATAGAGTGGTTTGGCGCTGGAATATTTTTTTTAAGTTTAACCGTTTTATTTTGGCGCTATAGCCAAAAGGCTGGAGTTAGGCCAGTCTGTTTATTTTTATTACCAATAGCTATAGTATTTTTTTCCATTTGGCGCTACGGCTTAAGCCTGCCTGAAAACACGCTGGATAAAATTTGGCATTATAATGACCAAACCGTAATCGCGCGAGGTTTTATAACCAATGAGCCGGATATTAGAGATAGCTGTCAAAAGCTGGAAATCGCGGTCAATGCGATTAACCAATTGCCAGGCCGCCTAATTTCCGGAAAAATTTTGGCAACAACTAACCTTTATCCGGAATATAAATATGGGGATCAGTTAGAAATAGAGTGCAAACTTGAAAAACCCGAAGTGTTTCGCGGGTTTGCCTATGACCGTTATTTGGCGCGCTATAATATTTATTCGGTTTGCTATTATCCGCGTCTAAAAGTTATTCCTGGCAGTGGCGGAAATTATATTTATGCGAAAATTTTTTCATTTAAAGCCGGCTTAGCAGGCTTAATTGATATGGGGCTGGGCGAACCTGAGTCAAGTTTAGCCCGGCCGATCGTTTTCGGCGGACAAAAAGGCTTAGAGCAAAAAATTCGCGATGATTTTCAAAAAGTGGGCTTAACTCATATTATGGCCGTGTCTGGTTTTAATGTTAGTATTTTGGCGGTTATAGTCATGGCAGCGCTTTTAGCTTTAGGCTTAAATCGGAAGCGCGCTTTTTACGCGACCGTAATTTTTTTATCCGTTTATATTATTTTAGTCGGTTTGCCAGCCTCGGCCATACGCGCCGGGCTGATGGGGTTTTTAGTGCTTTGGGCGTTAAAATTGGGACGGCTTAATAAAATTACCAACTCGCTAGTTTTAACCGCTGCCATTATGCTCTTAATTAACCCTAAAATTTTGCGCGATGATGTTGGTTTTCAATTGTCTTTTTTGGCTGTAGCCGGTTTAGTTTATGTTTATCCAATTTTGGAAGCAGTTTGGCAAAAAATTAAATTGCCTCAACTTAAAGGCTTAAGCGATGCTCTGCTCATTACCTTGGCCGCTCAAGTTTTTGCTTTGCCCGCGCTAGTTTATAATTTTTCGCGAATTTCTTTAATTTCGCCTTTGGCTAATTTAGCCGTATTATGGGCTGTGCCGATTTTAACTATTATAATTTTAATAGCTTTGCCATTAAGCGCGATTTTACCGGGTTTGTCGTTTTTATTTTTTTTGCCCAGTTTAATTTTAACTAAATATATTTTGGCCGTGGTTAAATATGCGGCAAAAATTCCTTATGGTTATATGGAAGTTAATTATTTATGGTCTGGCTGGATAGTGGTTTATTATTTTATGGTTATTTTTATAATTATAAAATTACAAAAGTCAAAGTTGTTAAAGCAAAGAATAGATAATAAAGCATAGACTCATGTCATCTAAGTTGTATAAAATATTATTAATTTTAGGAATAGTCGCTTGTTTGGCCGCTGTATTTTTGTTTTGGCTTTATTGCCGCGCGCCGAAAAATTTGGAAATTGATTTTTTGGACGTGGGCCAGGGTGACGCGATTTTAATTAAAGCGCCGGCAGGGCAAAATATTTTAATAGATGGCGGTCCGGACAGGACCATAATTAAACGTTTGGCTGAAAACCTGCCTTGGTGGGACAAGCAGATTGATTTAATGATTCTGACACATCCGCACGACGATCATGTTACCGGCTTAATAGATGTTTTAAAAAGATATCAGGTAAAAAAAATTTTATACACAGGCGTAATTCATAACGCGCCTAATTATTTGGCATGGTTAAAGCTGGTGCGTGACAAGAAAGTGCCGATAACTATTATTGATAAACAACAAATTATAAATTTAAACCAAGGCGCAAAAATGGAAATATTATATCCTAATGAAAGTTTATTGAATAAAACCGTGGACGACTTGAATCAAAGTTCAATTGTGCTTATGCTTACTTATGGCCAAAATAAATTTTTATTGACCGGCGACGCAGGCGAGTTGGTGGAAAAAAACTTAATTGTCCATGGCGCTGATTTAAGAGCAGATGTTTTAAAAGTCGGGCATCACGGGTCCAAGTATTCATCAAGCCAAGAATTTTTAGATAAAGTTAAGCCCAGGCTGGCCGTAATTATGGTAGGCAAAGATAATGATTTTGCACACCCAAGTTTAAGAATTGTTAAGCGGCTGGAAAGAATCGGCGCGGAAATTTTCAGGACAGATCTGGATGGTACGGTTAGAATGATAAGCAACGGCGCGAATGTTCAGATAAAATAAAATATTTGGTCATTATCATATTGGAGCGACAAATTTGTTTAACAACTATAGACATTACATCTGGAAACCGCTGAATTTGTAAAAAAATTATAAAATATGGTATAATTTCAAATATGAATATAGATAGAAAAAAGATTTTAATCATTGAAGATGATAATATGATCAATTCAATGTATAAAACAAGATTTGAAGCTGAAGGTTTTGAGGTTTTTGTCGCTGATAACGGCGGTATTGGGTTGGAATTGGCTAAAACAGAAAAGCCGGATATTATTATATTGGATGTAATTTTACCGCAACTTGATGGATTTTCCGTTTTAGACCAAATAAAAAAAGACAAAACTACAAAAAATATACAGGTAATTATGTTAACTAATTTAGGCACTGAAGAAGATAAAGAAAAAGGCAAGGCCATGGGCGCTTTTGATTATTTAGTAAAAGCCAGCTTGACACCAGGCCAAGTTAGTGAAAAAATAAAACAAGCTTTAAAGATACTAAAATAAAAAGATACAAATAATTCTTAATAGTATTTTACATTTATGCAACATCCAAAACAAGAGAAAACATTGGTTATAATAAAACCTGATGGCATTCAAAGGTCGTTAATTGGTGAAATTATTCGCCGTTATGAAAGAACCGGACTTAAATTGCTATCTTTGAAAATGGTTATTCCTACTGAAGCAATGATCATTCAACATTATTATGAAGTCGGAGGCGACGCTTGGCTTGAACAAGTCGGCAGAAAGGCGCGGGCGTCTTATGAAAAAAATGGCATGAAATCGCCTTATGTCAATAACATGGAAAACGGCAGAGCGGTGATGATGGCTAATGCCAAATATTTAAGCTCCGGACCTGTTATCGCTATGATTTGGCAGGGTAATGGCGCGGTCGGCTTGGTCAGAAAAATTACCGGAAGCACTGAACCCTTAACATCTGATGTCGGGACTATTAGAGGAGATTTAACGCTTGATTCTTACGCTATAGCTGATTTAGATCAAAGAAGTGTTAGAAATTTAATTCATGCTTCCGGAACCATTGAAGAAGCGGAAAAAGAAATTAAAATTTGGTTTAAGAAAGACGAGTTGCGTAATTACAGATTAATTCAAGAGCAGATTTTATACGATGTTAACTTAGATGGTTTTAAAGAGTAGTTTTGATAAAAAAAGCATTTATGCATTTAAGCACTAAGTAAACTCTTATTATTAATGGCATTATTGTTATTAGTTTAGAGGCGACAGTCCCGTTAGATAAAAAATAAATTAAAATATTAAAAAGCCGCTTCTAAACTCAGGCGGTTTTTTAATTTGGCGGTTTCAAGGGACTGATTAAATTTTTCTCTTTTTCGGGGCGTAGTATAGTGGTAGTACGCGAGCATGGGGTGCTTGTAGCCGCGGTCCGATTCCGCGCACCCCGACCAATTCAGACATTTTGAAAATTGAGGAGCATTTGTTTGCTCGCTCGCCCCGCCGGAGTTTATTCCGCACGGCGATGCTGGAGCGGAGTTTTTACGCATTTCGTAATTTAGGGTACTTAACAGAATAGTTTTTGATTTATGTTTTTTGTAAAGATATAAATTAAAACTATTCTGCATCTGGAAGTGTATTAAAGAGATATACATTATTTATCAATCCAAAACAAGGAAGAGAAAACAAATGAAAGAAATTTTAATAAACACTAAGGTTCTGCCAGGTTTCATGGAACTTTTACCAGCCGAGCAGATTATTTTTGATAGGATGATGGCTCAAATTAGAGAGGTTTACGAACTTTACGGATTTACTTCAATAGATACGCCAGTAATTGAGAGGGCCGAAGTATTGCTCGCTAAGGCCGGAGGGGAAACAGAAAAGCAAATTTACCGTTTTACAAAAGGCGAAAACAATTTGACTTTACGGTTTGATTTGACGGTTCCACTCGCAAGGTATGTGAGCGAACACGCGAATGAATTGGCGTTTCCGTTTCGTTGCTACCATATTGGCAAGGTATATCGCGGAGAAAGTCCGCAAAGGGGCAGATTTCGCGAGTTTTACCAGTGCGATATCGATGTCGTAGGCGATGGCGTCTTAAATCTTATGAACGACGCTGAAATACCCCGCGTCATTTATGATGTTTTTCGCAGACTTGATTTTGGCGCTTTTGTCGTTCGCATCAACAACATAAAACTGATCACCGGTCTTTTGGTTTTTTTGGGTGCCGAGAAATTAGCAGTTGAAGTTATGCGGGCGATCGACAAGATTGAAAAAATAGGCGAGCAAGAAGCACGAAGGTCGCTTATTGAAATCGGTGTTACTAATGAAACCATTACCCGGATTTTCGAATTTTTGGCGATCAAAGGTTCGCCGGCAGAGATAACCAACCAGCTCCGCGGGCTCAACATTGCCAATAAAGTTTTTCAGACCGGAGTTTCCGAATTGGAAGAAGTTGTCCGTTGTCTTAAAATATTGGGCATGCCCCAGAATTTTTATGACATTGATTTATCAATCGCGCGAGGCTTGGATTACTATACCGGCACGGTTTACGAGACAACGCTTACCAATCATCCAGAAATCGGTTCAATTTGCTCCGGCGGGAGGTATGATAACTTGGCTGAAAAGTATACCGATAGAAAGCTTCCTGGAGTGGGTATCTCTATCGGATTAACAAGACTTTTTTTTCAACTTAAAGATATTGGAATTGTTAAAGCTGGTCCTTCCACTTTAACCAAGGTTCTTATTGTTCCTTTTATCAACGATCCATCAGTACCCCTTGAAATTGTAACAATGTCCTGACTTGTACCACTGTTAAAATTTAAAAAATAATTTAGCTAAAATATAATAAAAATTGTCTAAAAAAATAAATTTTGTCATACTAAGGGTAGTAATAACGCCCTTATGCACCATATTCGCACAACTAAAACTTCCTCTAAGGCAACAACTGTCCAAGTAGTCAGATACGAAGATCGCAGACTGG
>JAHJXD010000093.1 GCA_018827685.1 Patescibacteria group bacterium | reverse complement strand
CGGGATTGGCCAGGGGGCGGGGGCACCGTGATGTTGCACGGGTTTGCTCTTCCGAGCTCCCAATTCCGTTCCGCGGCGTCTCCCCGCCCGCCCGATGCATCATTACCACCTTTAGGCTACCGCCGTGGCCAGCCCTGGCATCCGATACATGGTCTGCTTCCTAACCAGACCATAGGCCAAACGGAGCAGCCGGTTGCCCACAGCCCCGATTACCTCCCTAGCTTTCAGGGGATGGGCGTGGGTAGGCCGCTCCCGTCGCTTCTTGGCCCAGGAGCGGAAATCAGGGTTGTGCCGCAGAAGGGATATGGCGGCCGTCCAGATACACCAGCGCAAACCAGGGCGCCCTTTCTTGCTCATGGGGGTGTGGCTGCCCCGTTTGCCCGCCGATTCTGTCTCGGTCGGGTTAGTGCCGGCCATCTTTATCAACTGCTTGGCATTCTGATAGGACCTCATCGGCCCCAGCTCCGCCAGAAGCCCAGCCACTGTGATATAGCTTAGTCCCCTTACCGAAAGAAGATAGTGGCTATCTTCTATGGCCTCCACCAAACCTATTAGAAGTTCCTCCACCTTTTCCACCTGCTTCGCATTCAGACGCAGCCGCTCCACGAGCAGGGAGAGCTCAACAGCCACAGACTGTGTGCCTGACCGGACACCAATGGAAGTCTGCGCAACATGGTGAAGGGCACGGAGCTTGGTGAGCTTAAGGCGAGGCCGCTGGTATCCATCCTTGATTGCGCCCACGAACTGCTCTTCTGTCATCCGAGCGATTGCCCCAGGTACCGGACACAGGGAAAGGACAGCCAGGGCTGTCTTGCCCGCAGGGTCCTTGAAGACCTGGCAGAATTCGGGGAAGAGGCCATCCAGCAACCCCTGGAGCAGGTTAAGCCAACGAGCCCTTTCCTTGACCAGGCGGCGGTAGGCGTTGTAAGCTGCACGCAACTCCGCGTAGACGCCCTTCGGTAGCCTGGTCTCACTGAACTCACCAGTGCGCAGCAACTCTGCTGCCACTTCAGCATCCCGGAAATCGTTTTTAGCCCTGTTAAGATCTCGCCCTTCCCGCCTCCGCTTCAAGGTAAAGGGGTTAATCAAGCGGAAAGGAACCCCTCGCTCCTCCAGGAAGTAGGCCAGGTTGCGCCAAAAGTGGCTCGCTGTCTCTATGGCAAAGATGACACCCCGGCAGCCGAGGGCAACCATCTGAGCCCGGGCCCGCTCCAGTAATTCCTCATAGCCCTGCCCAGAGTTAACCACCTTGAACTTGCAATGGACCAGGGCATCCCCGGTCATGGCCACTGCCGCGTGCCTCTTTTTATGAGGGTCCACCCCCACGATCAAGTACCCCTCCGGGATTTGCCTGAGCTTCCTCGCGGTGCTATTCTTCATCTGGATGGCTCCTCCTGCATAGATTTGGTGCTCCCCAAACGTACCCCTCTATTGTAGCCGGAGCCATCATCATTTCTTAATCCATATACTATTCCGCCCAAATGTTGAGTGCCGCGGTCTCGTGTTTCTGGTGGAGACGGGGGAGAGTCGAACTCCCCCTGAAACAAGATATATCGTGGTCGGTGGGTGTCGTCCGGGTCGGGTGCTGGATGCCGGACTCCGTCTGCGTTCCGACGGTTAAGAGTAGCCAGGTAGCTGCATTGGCCTGAGCCGGCACTCCATCAAAACTCGACTGGTCTTCGGGGAGCAGGTAACTCAAGCACGCTCTCTGCTGTCTCGGGTCTTTGCCTTGACCTCGCTCACTTTGTCAAGCCAAGCCTTTGCCAGGTCTTCATTGAGCCCCAAGTCAAGCAGCTTTTGCCTGTCACCTCGGTTCGCTGCCCGAAAGATCTTGTGCTGGAGTCTGTCATTGACTCTTCTAGCTTCGCGCCGCTCCTTGTGTTCATCCAGCACTCTCGGGCTCCGACGATTCCATTCAGGGTTGAAACGTCTTGTCAGCGGGTTTTCAAGCCCCTTGACCAAGTCTACTTCAATTCCTTTGTAGGTAATCGGCGTAGGCTCGCGAGTGGAGGGATCAAGCGCGAACACCTTCACCTCACTCCCCCCCGCTAGTATCTCGCGTATCCCCTCTCTCACTCTTCTGTTTGTCGATGTCTTTGATTTGGTTGCTCGTGATGACCTGTAGCTGTTCATGCGTTTCTTCAGCGTCCTGGTATCAGCTTCGCAGATTCCTACGTACTTGACATCGTTTCCTGACACGACGGCATACACAACTCGGTCATCACTGCAACACGACAGCTCGCAGGTCAAACCAGTTGCGTGACGATCGGACAAACGCCAGTGACCGGCCTCGACGAATCCCAACGAGGTCAAGTCAGCCACGTCATTTGGCACGGCCATATGAACACCTCCTCACGAGAGTCTTTGTGAATTGTATCTGAAACTGTGCATGCCCTCATGCGGGTCGACAACGATTTCGCCCGTGTCTTCTGCAGACAAACCGAGATTCAGCGCTTCATTGACATCTTGAAGCATACAGTTGTCAATGAGTAGTCTTGTCTCCACGTGCCCGATCGTACTCCAAGGAGACGAGAGACCGCACTGGCAGGTTGTCAGCCCCTTTGAGACAGTGGGAGGCTCCGAAGTCGAGGCGCCGTTCCCCGTTCAACCCCTTCCTGGGATAGTCGAACTTCCCCTGAAACAACGGTTCAGCATAGTCTTGATTTGGTACTGGCGACTTGACTCGCTATCCGCTCGGCCCGCTAGGGGAGAGCGCGAGACCCGTTTCAGCCCTGTCATCTAGAGCCCGGCTCTCACGTCGTCAGACGACTCTCTGGACTACGAACAAGTCCTGAAAGCAGGCCATCGCGAAGTTGTCCGTCATGCCGGCTGTGAAATCGCTGACTCTCTGTCCATTGCCCGTCGCCTCCGGATACTGCATGTCCTTCAGGAACTCGGCAAAGACTCCATTGTAGTAGTCCTGTCCGGCCGCCCCACTTTCTGGGAGTTCCTTGCGGCCAGGGAGGGCCAGGAAGTGTTCAAATAGCTGACTCAAGAGCTGATAGATTCGCTCCTCCTGCCCACGCAACACTACGCTGTCATATATTCTCGAGAAATTGAATTCCTTCATGCGCGTGAGCGCGGCGTATGCCTCTTCAGAAAACTGCAGATGGCCCTTTCCTCTGCTACTCGTTACAAGGTCCCCGATGAGCGCGCCGATTATCGCCGTATTGGTGTTGCCAAGGCACCGAGTGATTTCTTCCGGCAAATCCTCGAGCGTGACCAGTCTGGCCATGCAGGCGTCCTCAAAATCGCGGCCGAGGTAAGAAATGGTGTCCGACATTCTAACCACACACCCTTCAAGAGTGCCTGGCCGCTCGCGCCTGAGGGCAGCATCTGGTTCCACGCCCTTCAAGTCTTTTCCCCGGTCTGGCTCCAAGGTCTGTTCCGTGGCCTCACCCCAGTGGCACACCACGCCGTCCCTGACCTCCCAAGTCAAGTTCAGAGGCTCGTGAAGACGATTGCGAAAAGTGTCTATTACTCTCAGGCTCTGTCCTTCGTGCCGGAAGTTCGGCAGCTTCTCAGTCGCGGACTTCATGTTGAACTCTTCATGAATCCTCGCCAATGCCTTCTCGCCCAAGTGGCCGAAAGGCGGGTGGCCCAAGTCGTGCGCCAACGCTATGGCTTGTGCCAGGGTATCGTTCAAGTTCAAACGTCTGCAGATGGTAGAGGCTACCGACGCAACGTGAAGCGAGTGCTCTAGGCGAGTACAGATGTGGTCGTCCTTCGGGGAGAAGAAGACTTGGGTCTTATGCTTCAGCCGCCTGAAGGGGAGAGAATGCAGAATCCTGTGGCAATCCCTTTCAAAAAGTGTGCGAAAGGGGTCCTCTTTCAGCGGATACTTTCTCCCGAGACAGTCGGTGCTCTTCCTGGCAAACTCGGAGTAGTTGCCCTCTAGCTTGCCTATCAGTCTCGCATAAGAGGGATCCATCGGCGGCACAGATTAGGCTAGGTTGGAGTCTGGGTAGAGACTCTAGCCGGGCGACGCTGCCAGACATAAGCGGCGAAGGCCGATGAGAGTTCTTCAAGACTGTGAAAGAGGGTCTTCCCTTCCTCGCACACCCCCCAGACCATCAGGTTTGGGCGGTGGGGTTCGTCATCATTCGTGCAGTATGACCTAAAATCGGTGACAATCCCGAAGATCTTCTTGCCCTTGGCGTATGCGTGGCCCAGTTCAATACAGGTGCCGCTATCAGTGTCTTGCCCATCCAGGAGCGCGACTACTACGTCTGCGTCCTCCAGCCGGGCAAGGTCAAGCCTGAAGATGTCCAGCCGTTTGGGACCTTTTCCCAGCTCTCCCCCATCACGATGGGGCAGGAAGAAGTCCTGATTGGGATCAAGGCCGCTGACAGAAGATAGGACAGTGACTATGCGTTCAAGGAACAGCCTCTCTGCTTGCGAGAAGAGCGGGCCGGCAAGGTATATCAGCTTCCCCATATGTGGCCACCCCCAACCGATGTTGTCAACAGCATAGCACGCCGGGCGCGAAAAATGAAGTCACTCTGGAGGTTGTCAGCGCCTTTGAGGCACTGGAGAGAGGGTGAGGAACCTCAGCTCTAGGTTCCCCGTTCAACCCCTTCCCGGGAGAGTCGAACTCCACCTGAATACATATCTGGAGGGGGGCTTTTGGGATCCTGGAGCGCCCGGTCACATGTCGGCGTGGACAACGTACGTTACTGGTGCCTTGCGCCAAGCGGCCCAGGGG
>JAHJXD010000003.1 GCA_018827685.1 Patescibacteria group bacterium | reverse complement strand
GTCGTAACTCGTAACCCGTAACTCGTAACTCGCAACTCGTAACTCGTAACCCGTAACTCGTAACTCGCAACTCGTAACTCGTAACCCGTAACTCGTAACCCGTAACTCGTAACCCGTAACTCGTAACTCGCAACTCTTTAAATTTGGCATTTGAGTTATGGGTTACAAGATTTTATGTTAAACATCCTCTTCATCGGCGAAGTCAATGGTAAAATTGGCCGTCGCGTTGTTCAAGCAATTTTGCCTAAATTAAAAAAACAGCTTAAGCCTGATTTTGTTATCGTTAACGCTGACAATTTAGCGCATGGTAACGGCGTGTCCGGGGCCACAATAAAAGAAATGCTCGCAGCCGGAGTTGACGCACTTACCGGCGGCGACCACTGTTTTGGCAACACAGGCTCGCTTAATGTTTATGACAGCGATTTACCACTGCTTCGTCCTGCTAATTATTCTAAAAACGCCCCGGGCAAAGGTTTTACGGTTATTGAATTAAAAAATGGTCACAAAATACTTCTGATCAGTTTAATTGGCCAAGTTTTTATGTCCATGAATTATGATAACCCGTTTATTAAAGTTGATGAAATTTTATCTAATCTTGCCAAGAACAATCTATCTGCTATAATAATAGATATTCACGCTGAAGCCACTTCGGAAAAAATCGCTTTAGCGCATTATTTGGACGGCAGGATAAGCGCGGTTATCGGAACACACACTCATATTATGACCGCAGACGCGCGAATAACAACTACTGGCACGGCATTGATTACAGATGTAGGAATGACTGGATTTGCTGACGGAGTTTTAGGCACGGATAAACAAGGCATTATTAAAACTTTTTTAACGCAAATTAAAACTTCGCATGTTATTCCGGAAAATGGACGCGCTATTTTCAATGCTGTTTTTTTGCAAATTGATCCTGACACAAAAAAAACTTTAAGTATCAAATCAATAACAAAATATATTAATATAAATTAACAAATTTGGATTTTGGGAAACATTGCCCCAAATTTCACTTTTTAAACTTATGAACAAAGCAGGCTTAATAGAAAAAATTGCCGCTGAAGCAGCAATTACAAAAAAACAGGCCGAAGACATGGTTAAGGCTTTAGTCAGCACGATTATTTCAGAGCTAAAAGCCGGCAATGCAGTTACCATCACCGGTTTCGGAACATTTATGGCTAAATCACGCCACGCTCGCGGCGGCGTTAATCCGCAAAGACCGTCCGAAAGAATCCAAATTCCTCAAGTCACGGTAGCTAAATTTAAAACTGGAAAAACTTTAAAAGACGCACTTAAGAACAAATAAATCTCCACACACACCTTTAGTAGACTTAAAGAAGGCTCTAAAAGCCTTCTTTTTTGTTCAATGGGACTGTCCCATTAAGTGTGAATTATGTTCGTGGACTTGAACAATTTTTTGACAAAAACTCAAAGATAGTGAAAAATAAAACAATATGCAGGCGTGGCGGAACTGGTATACGCGCTAGCCTTAGGAGCTAGTGGAATAATCTATGAGAGTTCAAATCTCTCCGCCTGCACCAGTAAGGAAAAGTCAAATTTCGTTGGCTCGCCTCGCTTCGCTCGGCGATTAAATTGTAAGGGATTTTGGGCGAAAAAATCAATTGGCGGTTTTGTTTTGAATTTAATTCAAAGTAAAAGAAAATTTTTTCAAATAATTATTAACTAATCAAAGGAGAAAAATATGAGATACATTATTTACGCTCGCAAAAGCACAGAAGAAGACGACAGACAAGTTCTTTCAATTGAAGCTCAATTTGTTGAGCTCAAAGAATTTGCCGCCAAAGAAAAACTTGAAATTGTCAGCGGTCAGACCGTCCGAAAACTAAACTGATTTTTCGCCCAAAATTCAATACAAATTGGTCGCCGAGCGAAGCGAGGCGACTTCCAATCACTTGCAAATTCCTTTCTGGTGCACCCGCGTGGAATCGAACCACGATTTGAAGATCCGCAATCTTCTGTCCTGTCCGTTGAACGACGGGTGCTCTGCTTCATTGAAACTTCTTTCAAATTAATAAAATGATTTCGCTCTCTTCAAATGCCACTCAGTCGCTGTCTGATAATTATGCCCTATTCTAAAAAGCATTGCTTCATCAAATTTTTTTCCAATCAATTGCAAACCAACCGGCAAACTATGATCAAAACCACAAGGAATAGAAATCGCCGGCAGTCCGGATAAAGATGCGCCTGTGACAAAAATATCTTCCAAATACATTTTTAATGGATCAGCTGACTTGGATCCAATTTTAAAAGCAACATGCGGCGCTGTTGGTGTTAATAAACAATTTACTTGCCCTAAAACTTTATCCATTTCTTGTTTTATTTTAGTACGAACTTTTTGCGCTTGAATATAATAAGCATCATAATAACCTGCTGACAAAGCATAAGTGCCAAGCATAATTCTTCTTTTTGCTTCTGGACCAAATCCTTTTCCACGGCTTTTCGCATAAATATCAAAAAGTGAATGAATATGATTTTTTTCATCCATAACACTTAAACCATATTTGATGCCATCAAATCTGGCCAAATTAGAACTAATCTCTGACGGCGTAATTATATAATAAACAGGCACGCCATACTTCGTATGCGGCAAACTTACTTCAACAAACCTAACGCCTAATTTTTTAAATTCTTCTATGGCTTGCTCAATCGCTTGCTTAACTCCTTTTTCTATTCCTTCAATAAAATATTCTTTAGGCAAGCCAACTGTTAAACCTTTTAAATTTTCCCCCTGACAAAGGGGGGTAGAAGGGGTTATTTCAACCGTAGTCGCATCATTTTTATCAACTCCTTCAATCACTTGCAAAACTAACATAGCATCTTCAACTGTTTTAGTTAATGGCCCAGGCACATCTGTTGAACTTGTCATAGAGATTAATCCAAAACGAGAACTTCTGCCATAAGTTGGCTTTAAACCAGTAATACCGCAAAAACCAGCAGGATGTCTAATTGATCCTCCTGTGTCTGTGCCTAAAGCAAATAAACACATATCTGTTGCAACAGCTGCCGCAGAACCGCCTGAAGATCCGCCAGGAACGCAGCTTAAATCCCAAGGATTATGAGTTGTGCCAAAAGCGCTATTTTCAGTTGAAGAACCATGAGCAAATTCGTCCATATTGGTTTTACCTAAAAGCACAGCGCCTGCTTGTTTTAATTTTTTAATAATAACCGCGTCATAACACGCGATATAATTTTCTAAAATTTTTGAACCTGCTGTTGTTTTAATATTTTTTGTCATTATATTATCTTTTGCTAAATACGGAATCCCCAGCAGGGACATGGCTTGCCCCTGCCCTGCTTGCCTAATTTCATCAGCTTTTTTAGCTTCAACTAAAGCCTGCTCTTCACAAACAGTTAAACAAGCATTGATTTTCCCGTTAACACTTTTAATTCGCGCCAAACAAGCCGCGGTCAGTTCAACCGAGGTGATTTCTTTATTATTTAATTTTTCAATTGCTTGTTTTATTGTTAATTTATTTAACTCGCTTTTAGACATAAAAAATAATAATTTTCCGTTGCAAAAACATACTGTTCCAAAAATATTTTTTTGAAAGGGACAAGTGAATTTATTTCATAGAATACCAACATTGCTTCTCTGTATGTTTTTTCTTCAACACTTCTATATGATAATGGCGTGCAATTATTTGCTAACAATATTGCATTCGTTATTAATCTAGCTGTTCTTTTATTTCCATCTTCAAACGGTTGTATATAACTTACTCCTAACAGGGAAAGCAAGGCCTTTGCGCATGGATTTTTTATTTTTGATACAGATTTACATAATTTTTCAACTGCTTCGGATATTTGATAAATATTATCAAGCGGGTGATAAATTGAACCTGTTACTCCAACCATTTTTGATCTAAAACCAAATTTCACATTTAGATCTTTAATAAGTATTTTATGAATTTCTTCTAAATTTATTTTTGTTATAGTTTTAAATTTTTCTTTATTATTTAAAATAAATTTAAAAGC
>JAHJXD010000065.1 GCA_018827685.1 Patescibacteria group bacterium | reverse complement strand
CCCCCCTTATCAAGGGGGCAACTCAACCCCCCCAACCCCCCCTTATCAAGGGGGCAACTCAACCCCCCCAACCCCCCCTTATCAAGGGGGCAACTCAACTGAAAATGTGGTGCGGATGGGGTTAATTAAAGTGCCGCGAAAACAGGCTTATGATTGCGATATACTTTACGGCACTAATAATGAATTTGGTTTTGATTATTTGCGCGATAATATGGCTCCGGATTTAGAGTCAATGGTCCAGCGCGGTTTAAGCTACGCTATTGTTGACGAAGTAGACTCAATTTTAATTGATGAAGCCAGAACACCGTTAATTATCAGCGCGCCGGCCGAAGAATCAACTGATAAATATTATAAATTTGCTCAATTAGTAGAGTTGTTGGTTGAAAACGAAGATTATAATGTTGATGAAAAAATGTGCGCCGCCACTTTAAGCGAAGCAGGCATCATTAAAATGGAAAAATTTTTGGGCGTGGAAAATATTTATATTTCCGGAGGCGTTTCGGATGTGCATCATATTGAACAAGCTTTAAAAGCGCGGGTTTTATTTAAGCACGACCGCGACTATGTTATACAAGACGGCGAGGTTATTATTGTTGATGAATTTACCGGGCGATTAATGCGCGGCCGTCGCTATTCCGAAGGCTTGCATCAGGCCATAGAAGCTAAAGAAAAAGTGGAAATTCAGCGCGAATCCCAGACTTTAGCCACGATCACTTTTCAAAATTATTTTAGAATGTATGTTAAGCTGGCTGGTATGACTGGCACGGCCGTGACTGAAGCCGAGGAATTTTCAAAAATTTATAATTTAGAAACCGTGGTTATTCCGACCAACCGATCCATGATAAGAAAAGATTTAAATGATTTAATTTATGCTTCGGAAATCGGAAAATTTAAAGCCGTGGTGGAAGAAGTTAAGCGCCGGCACGCTTTGGGTCAGCCGGTTTTAGTTGGCACTATTTCCATAGAAAAAAATGAAGTTTTAGGCCAGATGTTAGAGCGCGAAGGCGTTATTCCGCGAATTTTAAATGCCAAGTACCATGAAAAGGAAGCGCAAATTATAGCGCGGGCAGGAGAATTCGGCGGAGTAACTATCGCTACGAATATGGCCGGCCGCGGCGTTGATATTATTTTAGGTGGCAATCCGGTTAATTTAGAAGAGCAGAAAAAAGTCATTCAGGCCGGCGGCTTGCATATTATCGGTACAGAGCGGCATGAATCAAGGCGTATTGATAATCAGTTAAGAGGCCGCGCCGGACGCCAGGGTGATCCAGGATCATCGCAATTTTACGTTTCCATGGAAGATGATTTAATGAGAATTTTCGGCGGTGATAAAATGAAAAGCTTGATGCAGACTTTAAAAGTACCAGAAGATATGCCTATAGAAAATAGCCTGGTGTCGCGTTCCATTGAATCGGCGCAGCGCAAGGTGGAAGGCAATAATTTTGATATCAGAAAACATTTGGTTGAATATGATGATGTTATAAACAAACATCGCGAAACCATTTATAGAAAGAGGCGGGAAATTCTAAATATGGCGGAAATACAACCCTCCCACCTCCCCTTATCAAGGGGGCCAGGCGGGTTGTGTGATATTATTTTGGAAATGATTGAAAATGAAATTGAGCAGGTTGTGATTTTTCATACAGCCGCGGATAGGGTTGAAGATTGGAATGTTCAAGAAATTTATCAGACAATCTCAACTATTTTTAATGTTGAGCCAAAATTAAAACAAGAGTTATTCTTGTTTATTAAAGACGGTGATAAATTAGATAAAGTAAAAGTTAGGACGAAAATTTGCGATCATCTAGTTGTTTTGGCTAAAGTTAACTATGAAAAAATTTCTAAGTTAGCGGCCGGAGTGAGTGTAAATTGGCCGCAAGTTGAAAAATCAGTTTTAATCAGATCAATGGATATGCTCTGGATTGAGCATCTTGAAGCCATGGATTATATGCGAGCCGGCATCGGACTTCGCGGTTATGGTCAGCGCGATCCGCTTATAGAATATAAAAAGGAAGCATATATTTTATATAATGAATTAAATAATTTAATTCAAAAGCAAGTTGTTTATTCTATATTTAAAGTGGCTGATTTGGGGAATTTCGTGGCGCCTACTCTTAAAACGCGGCCGCAGAACTACATCGCGCCGGCTAAAACTATGGATAAAAATACAGGTTCGTTTTCCGCTTTTAAACAAGACATTGGGGCTAAGAAAAAAAATGATAATTTAGATATGGTTCATGAGAAAGTTAAAGACTCGGCAGGCCAAAAAATCGGCCGTAATGATCCTTGTCCATGTGGTAGCGGCAAAAAGTTTAAGAAGTGTTGCGGGCAATAAAAATGTTTCAATTTCAATGTCTATTTTTCCAGATATGTTTGGCAGGTACCTCAAACCTAATAGAAACTTGACTTTCATTTAAGTTTGATATAAAGTAAACCCATAAGTTTCATATATGGCTAAAAAAATATATAAACGAATTATTGTTGATGAAATAAAAAAATATCTTTTTACAGATGATATTATTGTTTTGCATGGCGCAAGACAGGTTGGAAAAACATATATTTTGCATTGGCTTAATAAATATTTAAAAACAAAAAATAAAATTACTTATTACATTGATTTGGAAGATTCGCGTTTTGTGGCAATATTAGATGCAGGCGTAGAGGATTTTATTAAACATTTACAAGAACAAGGATTAGAATTAAATAAAAAAATTTTTGTTTTTATAGATGAAATTCAGTATTTAAAAAATCCTTCGATGTTTTTAAAATTAATAGCTGACCATTATAAAAAAATTAAACTTATAATTTCAGGATCTTCAAGTTTTGAAATTAAAAGCAAGTTTAAAGATTCTTTAGTGGGCAGAACAGTAAATTTTGAAATTTTTAATTTATCTTTTAATGAATTTTTGTTGTTTAAAAATTATTATTTTGACTCAAAAAAAATTTTCACAGAAAAAAAAATTAATGAATTAAAAAAATTATTTAAAGAATATGTTTTATTTGGTGGATATCCTAAAGTTGTTTTAGCTAATCAAAAAGAAATTAAAGAAAAATATTTGCAGCAAATTATTGATACTTATCTTAAAAAAGACATTAGAGATTTGGCTGACATTAAAGATATTGATAAATTTAATAAATTTTTAGAGATATTGGCATGTCAAAGTGGTAGTTTATTGGATTTTACAGAATTATCCAATATATGCAACATTACAAAGCAAACAGTAGAAAAATATTTATTCATATTAGAAAATACTTACATTATTAAATTAGTAAGACCTTATCATAAAAATATTAGAGCAGAGCTTTTTAAAACGCCAAAAATATTTTTTTACGATAGTGGTCTGATGCAAATGCTATGGCTTAAAGAATCTCAAAAGGAAATTATAGGCAATGTTTTTGAAACAAGTATTTTTGCGGAGCTTGTTAAAAAATATAACAAAGATAGTGTGTTTTATTGGCGCACTAAAGATAAAAAAGAAATTGATTTTATTTTAAACAAGAAAAATACAGTTTTACCGATAGAAGTAAAATTAAATTTCGCGAGATTTAAAGCAAATTATATTAATTATTTTAATCAAAAATATAAACTAAAAAATTACAAAATAGTTG
>JAHJXD010000064.1 GCA_018827685.1 Patescibacteria group bacterium | reverse complement strand
TGATAAGTCATAAATTTGTTAGTTAAATTTTTATAACCCTATGATAGCAAATCATTGTAATGTTGTAAAAATTTAATTGATTAGTTTTCCTTAGCCTACTGGTTCAGTATATCCAGGACTAATCACCACTTTTGATATGACACCAAGTCAATATAAAAAATTTAAAAATCTAAAAAGAGAAAATTTAAGAGATCACATGGATGATTTAGAACTTATTTTTACTATGCTTGGCGAAAAAGTAACAACAGAAATTTCTCAAAAAGAAAAACCAGATACTTTTGTTAAAAATAAAATAGTAGCAAAAAGAGGCGGAGGTGTCGCTGGTAAAGCAAGACGAGCAACAGAAAAAGAAATAGACAGATCAATCATAACTAAAAATAATTATTTAAAACAGCCGGAAAATTTACCCCGTGAAATAGTCGCAAAGCGAATTTAATGGGGTAAAAAATTTTTAAATTGATAAGTAATTTTTAAATTTTTCACCCTGTTAACCCTGTTAAATTAAGCTTTGCGGCTATTTAAGGAATTGAACATGTCAAGGCAATCTGAACATTGACAGTTTAGTTAATTTAGGCTATATTACTTTTGTAAGAGTTATTTTACTTTTCTTATGCTTTCGGCGTAACAAAAAGTCAAAATAAAGAAAGTCGACTTACATTTAATTACTATGGGATTTAGAATATCCCTAAAAGCGTAAGAAAAGTTATGAACAAAAAATTATACGTAGGTGGTTTGTCCTATTCAACCACTGAAGGCAGTTTAAAAGATGCTTTTTCTCAGGCCGGCACCGTAGTCTCAGCCATTATTATCATGGATAAGATGACTGGCAGATCAAAGGGTTTTGGTTTTGTTGAAATGTCAACAGAAGAAGAAGCTACAGCCGCTATTGACATGTTTAACGGCAAAGAGCTTGATGGTCGCGCAGTTACTGTCAATGAGGCCAGACCTCAAGAAGACAGGCCGAAAAGAAGTTTCGGCGGTAATGGCGGCGGCAGAAGTTTTGACCGCAATCAAGGCGGCAGTCGCGGTGGAAGTAATTGGTAAAAAGATTATTTCAGATAAAAAACACTCTTGAGAAATCAAGGGTGTTTTTATTTAAAAAATTGTTGTAGAATAAAGGGACAGTCCCCGAATATGGCATTTACTGTCAAGGCATTTATTTTACTTTAATTCTTTAAACTGTTAAAATAAAAATATGGCAGACGCTAATGAACGTGTTATCGCGCCGGAAGAATTGGGCGATGACAAAACTTTGGATTTAACTTTGCGTCCGAAAAAATTAAGCGAATTTATCGGGCAAGACAATATTAAGGAAAATTTGCGGATTTTTCTTAAGGCGGCGCAAAATAGAAATGAATCAATCGAACATGTTTTATTATATGGTTCGCCTGGTTTAGGTAAAACCACGTTGGCGCACGTCATCGCCAATGAGCTGGGCGCTAATATAAGAGTTACTTCTGGGCCGGTGATTGAAAAAAGCGGTGATTTAGCTGCTATTTTAACTAATCTTAACCAGGGTGATATTTTATTTATTGACGAAATTCACCGTTTAAATAAAACCATTGAAGAAATATTATATCCGGCCATGGAAGATTATGCTTTAGACATAATTATTGGGAAAGGTCCATCGGCTCGGACACTGCGCCTTGACTTGCCTCGCTTTACTATTATTGGCGCGACCACAAAAATTAGTTTATTATCATCGCCCTTACGCGATCGTTTTGGCATGACTTATCGTTTGGATTTTTATCAAAGCGATGATATTAAGAAGATAATTGAACGTAGCGCTAAAATTTTAAATATCAAATTACCGCCCGAACCGGCCGAAGAAATCGCTAAGCGCTCGCGGCGTACGCCCAGAGTTGCCAATAGGTTATTAAAAAGAGTTCGCGACTATTGCCAGGTTGAGGGCGATGGCGATATTAATTTAAATTATTGCCAAGAAGCTTTTAAGCTTTTAGAAGTTGATAAACTTGGGCTTGACTGGGTGGATAGAAAAATTTTAGAAGTTATTATTGATAAGTTTAACGGTGGACCGGTCGGCTTAAACGCGATAGCCGCTTCTACGGCCGAGGATATCGCCACAGTTGAGGAAGTTTATGAACCATATTTAATGCAACTTGGGTTTTTGGATCGGACTCCTCGCGGCCGCATGGCTACTGACGCGGCCTATAAGCATTTAGGCAGGAAAAAGAAAGGACAAGAGAAAATACTTTAATTGTCATTGCGGATGGAAAGCCCTCCTTTTAAAGGAGGGGTAGGGGAGGTTAAATTAACCCCCTTAATCCCCCTTTACAAGGGGGATAAATTAAAGAATATGACCATACCACTAATCGCGTTTTTATATTTATATTTACTGTTTGTTTTTATCTGGTCGGTTTTCAGTTTGATCGCGCTTTATCACATGATGAAATACGGCCAGATTAATTTTACGACTTTCATAACCACTTTCGCTTATATCGCCGGCGCGATTATAATTTTATCTTTTTCTTATGAATATTTAAGCCGGATTGACTGGAACGTGGGCTTAACGATTTTACAGGGAGGCGCCGGTCTTTTCGGCGTTGATAAATTTTAAAATCTTTAAAAACTTTTTTCCCGACGAGCGGGATAAATAGAAAAAGTTTTTTCCCGCAAGGGGATGATAAATATTTTCCCCCTCCGGGGATAAACAAAAAATATAAGGAATCAACATAAAATTTAATAGCAAGCAAAGCTCTACGGCCATTAAATTTTATGTTGATAAACAATATGCTTAAATACCGTCTGCCCGGCGCCCTGCCGGGTGAAAAAATTATAAAAATTTTGAGAAAAGATCTTCTTATTCTGTTCGGCAAATTTATCTTGACGCTTATTTTAGCCGGCCTGCCGGCTTTAGTCGGCTTTATTATGCTAAATATTTATCCTAACTTATGGCAAGGCGAAACTTCTTATCCTTTAATCGTCCTGGCGGTTAGCGGCTATGTTTTATTTATTTGGCTGTTTTTGTTTTTTTCTTTTATTGATTATTATCTTGACGTCTGGCTCATAACCAGCCAGCGGATAATCGATATCCGCCAGGAAGGATTTTTTTCGCGCACCGTAGCCGAGTTGAAATTATCTCAAATTCAAGACGTCACCAGCGAACTTAAGGGTGTTTTAAAATTCATCTTCCGTTTCGGCGATGTTTACGTACAAACCGCCGGCGAAGTGCAGCGATTTACTTTCCGGCAGATTCCCCATCCTGAAGAAGTCAGGGATATTATAATTAAGTTGGTTGAGGAAAATAAAAGACATCACGCGCAATGCGAAAAACATTAAATATGCGATTAAAACTGTTTGATTATAATCTTCCGAAAAATTTAATTGCACAAAAGCCAATTAGTCCGCGAGACCATTCGCGGCTTTTGTTATTGGATAAGCATACTGGGGAAATAGAGCATAAGCATTTTTATGATATTGTTGATTATTTGCACGCCGGCGATGTTTTAGTGGTTAACAATACTAAAGTCATAGCGGCCAGGCTGATCGGCAAACGAGCGGATCCGCCAACTGGCGGAGGCGGGAGAGTGGAGGTGTTTTTGTTGAAAATACAATCCCCCCAACCCCCCTTTATCAAGGGGGGCGGTGAAGTCTGGCAATGCTTGGTTGGCGGGCATAAAAGAAAAGAAAATTTAAAAGTTGAATTTACTCAAAGGCTGAAAGCGGAGATTATTAAAAATAACAATGACGGGACTTGGCTGGTAAAGTTTAATAAAAAAGGCGCGGGCTTTATGAAAATAGTGCAAAAAATCGGCCGAGTGCCTTTACCGTCCTATGTGAAACGACAAGATTCTACCCGCTTCGCCGGAGTTTCCCGCCTAGACTCGGCGAGGCTGGCAGCGAGGCGAGTCGCTTCGCTCCAGAATGACATTAGAAATTATCAGACGGTTTACGCGGATGATAAAAAAATCGGCTCGGTGGCCGCGCCAACGGCCGGTTTCCATTTTACGCCGGCGCTTCTTAAAAAATTAAAAAATAAAGGCGTGCAGATTGAATATGTAACTTTGCAGGTTGGTTTAGGCACGTTCGCTCCGGTTAAAGTTGAGGATATTACCAAGCATAAAATGCATTTGGAATGGATAGAAGTAGATAAAAAAACTTTAGCTAATATTATTAAAGCTAAAAGCGAAGGGAGAAGAATAATCGCCGCCGGCACGACTTCAGTCAGAACTTTAGAAAGCGCTTTTAAACAAAAGCCGGAAAAAAATTATGCCGCGTGGACCGATATTTTTATCTATCCAGGCTATAAGTTTAAAATCGTTGACGCTATGATAACTAATTTCCATTTGCCTAAATCAACGCTCTTAATGCTAATTTCCGCCTTCGTGGGCAGAGAAAAAATATTTAAAGCTTATAAACAAGCGATTAAGAAAAAATACCGCTTCTTTAGCTATGGCGACGCTATGCTGATTGTTTAACCTTGACTAAAGCAAGTTTTTTAAGTTATAATAAGATTGATTTTAATAAATAACTATAAATCATAAATTAAACTAATTTTTCATTTTGATTTTTGATTTTTAAATTTTTATGTCCGTACCAGCCAAAAAAAGGTCTAGAAGCGAAGTCCGCCGCGGCCGTTCGCACCAAGCCTTGAAAAAAGTTAAATTAAACAAATGCCCGAAATGCGGTAAAGCCGTATTACCTCACACCGCTTGTAAATTTTGCGGTTCATATAAAGGCCGCGAAGTCTTAAAAATAAAAAGCAAGGTTAAAAAAGAGAAGAAATAGTACTGTCATGCTGGAGCGTAACAGAGTGAAGCGATAGCATCTCGAGATTCTATCGGTCCCCCGGGTCAAGCCCGGGGCTAAAGGCGCTCCCTCCAGAATGACAATTTATAACATTATGTCTAATCGTCATTTGGCCAGAACGATTGCCATGCAAACTTTATTTTCTTGGGATTTTAACGGCAAGCAAGAGAAAGATTTAACTGATTTGATCGAACAAAATTTTAAACAATTCGCTCCAACATTTAACGATCACGGTTTTGTTAAACGTATAATTAACGGAGTGATAAAACACGAAGCGGAAATTGATAGTTATATAACCAAGTATGCTACTGAATGGCCATTAGACCAGATTACCATCGTTGATAGAAATATATTGCGTATTGGCATTTATGAATTACTTTTTGATCAGGACATACCTGCAAAAGTAGCCATTAATGAAGCTATTGAAATT
The DNA here is from genome assembly GCA_018827685.1 of Patescibacteria group bacterium. Taxonomy (GTDB): domain Bacteria; phylum Patescibacteriota; class Patescibacteriia; order Patescibacteriales; family GWC2-42-12; genus JACPHD01. The sequence goes on along the minus strand of JAHJXD010000064.1, from coordinate 9,775 downwards.
GCCAAAGTTTTTGGCGGCGAATCATCTGGTAAATTTGTTAATGGAGTTTTAGGCGCGATTTATAAAAATACAGCTGAGACTATTAAAAAGACAGAAAAGCCACAGGTTGAAAATACAACTAATAATTAAATTTTTTGTCATTGCGAGTTTCTGAAAGAAGCGAAGCAATCTCACGAATGAGACGTTTAAGATAAAGTGGAAAGTTTTTGTGATATGTAATTATACGTGAGATTGCTTCGTCGCTATCACTCCTCGCGATGACCGTTAAACCCATGAAAGATTTTTCTAAGCTAGAAGCCTTAATGGATGTTAACTTTAAAAATGTTGATTTATTAAGGCAAGCCGTAGCACACCGATCGTATTTAAATGAGCATCCTGATTTTGAATTGCATCATAATGAGCGTTTGGAATTTTTAGGCGATGCGGTTTTGGAAATAATCGTTACGGAAATTTTGTTTCATCGTTTTACACAGACATCGGAAGGTGATTTAACAAATTGGCGGGCCAGTTTGGTGAATTTCAGGATGTTAGCTGCCATTGCCAACGAACTTGGCATAGATAAATATCTGTATTTGTCTAAAGGTCAGTTTAAAGATAAAAATTCCAAAGCCAGGCAAATTATTTTAGCCAATGCCATGGAGGCGATTATCGGCGCGATTTATTTAGACCAAGGCCTCAGATCGGCAAAAAAATTCATTAAAGTTTTTATTATTTCTAAATTAGATAATATTTTAAAAAATCAGCTTTATCTTGATCCTAAGTCAAAATTTCAGGAAAAAGCTCAAGAAGTTTACGGCGTGACTCCGCACTATAAAGTTTTAAGCGAGTCTGGGCCGGATCATGCCAAAGAATTTATAGTAGGTCTTTATTTAAACGATGAATTAATTTCTCAAGGCAAAGGTACTTCAAAACAAGAAGCTCAGGTCGTGGCGGCTGACCAAGGTTTAAAAAATAAAGACTGGTAATCCCTCTTCAATTATATGACCATGCAAGACATTTTTAAATTATCAGTTAAAAAAGGCGCTTCAGACATTCATTTAGTTGTTGGTGCTCCGGTTTTATTAAGGATTGACGGCGAATTAGTTACAATAGAGCCTAAAAAAGTTTTATCCAAAAAAGATATTGAGCAAATGGTTTTTCCTATTTTAACCGAAGAACAAAAGAAAAGATTTATGGCTGATAAAGAATTGGATTTCAGCTACGAAGATGATAATAAAACCAGATTTAGAATAAATTTATTTTATGAAAGAGGCAATCTCGGCCTAGTGGCCAGAGTGATAACCGACACCATCCCTAGCTTAGAAGATCTGGCTATGCCTAAAGTAGTTTATGATTTGCTTAATTTGCAGCAAGGATTAATTTTAGTCACAGGTCCAACCGGTTGCGGCAAATCATCCAGCTTGGCCGCCATGATAAATTATATTAATTATCGAAGAAGTTGCAGTATTGTAACATTAGAAGATCCAGTTGAATTTAAATTGAAGCATGATAAAAGCATTATTGTACAAAGACAATTAGGCACTGATATGGCTTCTTTTAACCAAGGCTTAAAGCATGTTTTAAGGCAAGACCCGAATGTAATTATGGTAGGGGAAATGAGAGATTTGGAAACTATTGCCGCCACTATTACTTTGGCCGAAACAGGACATTTGGTTTTAGCCACTTTGCATACTTACAGCGCGGCGCAAACCATTGACAGGATTATAGATATTTTTCCGCCTCATCAGCAGACCCAAGTCAGGATGCAATTATCCATAACATTGGCGGCGGTAATTTCCCAGCGCCTACTCGTAAAAATCGGTGGCGGAAGAATCGCGGCCAGGGAAATTCTTATCAATACTCCGGCAGTTTCAAATTTAATTAGAGAAAATAAAATCGCCCAAATTAAAACTGTGATTGAAACTAGTTCTAAAGAAGGTATGATAAGCTTGGACCATGATTTAAAGAGGCTGTATGATGCCAAAATTATTGCCAAGGAAGCGGCGCAAAGCCATATGAATAATCCAGGGTTATTGGAAAAGTTTAGGATTTTATAAAATCGCTAATTTTAAAGTATATTTTTGTGAGCTTTTAGCCTTGACAGATTTTGAGCATAATGTATAATTAAAAAATAGTTTAAATCTTCAATTATTTTATATGAGAAATTTATTATTCACTAAACTTACAAGCGGTTAAGACTGACTGATTTTTGCGCATTAACTTACCGCTTGACAGGCGGTTTTTTGTTTCTCAAATCTTGCAACTCGTAACTCGTAACTCGTAACTCGTAACTCGTAACTGGGTTATGGATTATAAGTTATGAAAATAACGCGGACTTTAACAAGCAGTCAAATAAATTAAATCCCCAACACCTATGTGACGGTGTGGGGATGAATAAAAATATAAAGTAATTAGAGAACTAGGCAAATTATTATTAGCTATTAATAATAAAAAAAGTAAGTAAACAAAAATTACACTTTTAAAACAAAAGTGTGGGAAAATCTCATTAAGGGTATATGGTGGATGCCTTGACTCAAGAAGACGATGAAGGACGTAGCAGCCTGCGATAAGCCTCGGTTAGGTGGCAAGCAACCTTTGATCCGAGGATGTCCGAATGGGGAAACCTATTCTGATTAATATCAGAATGTCCGCTAGCTGAATATATAGGCTAGTGAGACGACTACCCGGCGAACTGAAACATCTTAGTAGCCGGAGGAAAAGAAATAAATACAGCGCTGACTTACGTTGACTTTATGCTGACCAACGTGGAAGAAATTCCGTGTGAGTTCGCTTTAGTCCGCGTGAGTCTGCGTTAAATTCCCTAAGTAGTGGCGAGCGAAAGGGGAACAGTCTAAACCTTTTAAACCGCGTCCCTCACCGCTTTGCGGCGGGGGACTGAAGGATCTGGGTCCATATGTTTAAGAGGTGTTGCAAGATAGTTGTTTTCACTTCCCGGAAAAGTGAGGCAGAGGTAAAACAAAAATAATTTTCTAGTTGAAGCGAGCTGGAAAGCTCTGCCAGAGCGGGTGATAGCCCCGTAAACGTAAGCAATTATTACTCTGCGATAACTAATCTTAAGTACTGCGGGACTCGTGAAATCCCGTACGAAGCCGGGTCGACTATGACCCAAGACTAAATACTTCTTGAGATCGATAGTGAACAAGTACCGTGAGGGAAAGGTGAAAAGCATCCCGTTAAGGGAGATGAAATAGTATCTGAAACCATATACTTACAAGGAATCGGAGCCGCGCTATGCGCGGTGACGGTGTGCCTATTGAGGAATGAGCCAACGAGTTTGCTGTATGTGGCTTACATAATCCGCTAATGCGGAGTATGTGTAGTGAAAGCGAGGGTTAATAGCCCGTCAGTGCTTCGCTGTCGCTCAGCACGAGTTAACTTTAAAGTTTATAAAGTTTATAAAGTTATAAAGTAAAGCAAATAAATACTTTTAACTTTCAACTTTCAACTTTTAACTTTTTAACTCGCGAAGCGATGGCGGAGCGCCAAGTCGCATATACAAGACCCGAAGCCGTGTGATCTAGCCATGATCAGGTTGAACCTTCGAGAAATCTAAGGGAAGGACCGAACCCACTAGTTGTGCAAAACTAGGGGAGGAATTGTGGTTAGAGGTGAAATTCCAATCGAACTCGGCAATAGCTGGTTCTCCTCGAAATAGCTTTTGGGCTAGCCTCGAGTGTTTCTTTCAGGGGGTAGAGCACTGAATGAGGACAGGTCGCAAGATACTGTCCTTAACCAAACTCCGAATACCTGGAAATTAAGCTCGGGAGTCAGACTATGGGCGCTAAGGTTCATTAGTCTAAAGGGAAACAGCCCTGATCACAATCTAAGGTCCCTAAATATATGCTAAGTGTAAAAGGTGGTGTCGCGACCGCGACAACTAGGAGGTTGGCTTAGAAGCAGCCATCCTTTAAAGAAAGCGTAATAGCTCACTAGTCCAGTTGCCGCGCGCCGAAAATATATCGGGGCTAAGCATATTACCGAAGATGTGGGTTTTTTCGCCTACGGGCGAAAGAGCGGTAGAGGAGCATTCTAAATTCGCTGAAGCTTAAATGTGAATTTGAGTTAAGAATTTAGAAGAGAGAATGTTGGCATGAGTAGCAAAAAGGCAGGTTAAAACCCTGCCCACCGAAAACTTAAGGTTTCCTGGGCAACGCAAATCGACCCAGGGTTAGTCGGTCCTAAGACAAGGCCTGTGTAGTGCGGGCGTAGCCGATGGACGAGCTGGTTAATATTCCAGCACTGCTGTAATCTCCGATGGGAGGACGCGGTTTAAAAGTTTGAGCGTTTTTAATGGTATGAACGTTAATGGCGCAAGAAATAGGTCTAGGCAAATCCGGACCGATATTTTTGAGCGTTGTTAAAAGACAAAGCCTTTGGCAGAGTCAATTCAAGTGGATAAACCGCCCAGAAAAATCTCTAGGTCGCCGTAAGGCGAAAAGATTATGGCAACCGTACCGTAAACCGACGCAGGTAAGTGAGGCGAGAAGCCTAAGGTGTACGAGAGAACCTTCGTTAAGGAACTCGGCAAAATAGCGGTCGTAAGTTCGCAATAAGACCTTCCCCCACCACTTTTAACATAAACAAAATAAAAGCGTTTGTGATAAAAGTGGTGGGGGACGCAGCTAAAGAATTCAAGTGACTGTTTAACAAAAACACAGCTCCCTGCTAACTCGAAAGAGGATGTATAGGGGGTGATGCCTGGCCAGTGTCCGAACGTTAAGGGGAGAGGTCAGCCGTGCTATGCATGGTGAAGCTTTGATCCTAAGCGCGGATGAACGCCGGCCGTAACTATAACGGTCCTAAGGTTGTGTGGTTAATTTATTGACCATGCAAGGACTAGGACTGTTATAGAAAAGTTCGCTGCCTGGCTATAATGAAAATTATAGTTGTCCATAAACATCTGACTATATGCTGGAAACTCTGTGGGTAAAACCCCGTAGTATCAAGCGCTACTTCATGATATAATGACAATAAATAATTATTCCTTGTCTAAATTATGTCAATAAGTAAAAATGCGACTTGTGCAGACAATCAGCAGGAAAGATTAATAATGATCGGCTGGATAATCGGTTTTGTAGATGGTGAAGGTTGTTTTTCAATTAATTTTGTAAAACAGCCTGAGAGAAAAGACAAAACAAGAATACGTAGAGGATATAAAACTGGTTATCAAATATCCCATGAATTTGCGGTAGTTCAAGGAAAAAAGAGCATTTCAACTTTAAATAAGCTTCAAAAGTTTTTTAAAGTCGGAGGAATATATATAAATCGTCGGCATGATAATCATAAAGAGCATTTATATAGATATTCCGTTGCCAAAAGAGAGGATTTAATAAATATAATTATTCCTTTCTTCCAAAAACGTAAACTGCAAACTTCTAAAAAGTATGATTTTTCTTTATTCGTTAAGTGTATGAAGTTGATAAAAGAAGGGAAACATTTAACGAGAAGCGGCGCTATAGAAATAGCGTTACTTTGTGAGAAGATGAATCATAAACGATCCAGAACCGAACTTATTAAAATCCTCAGAAACCAAACGTCAGACTCCGCTAGGGCGCGGAGAAGATAGAGTTCTATCTGCATAGCGATATGCAGCCACGAAAGTGGGCTTAATGGCTAATATTAAGCAAAGAGATTAGCGAAATTCCTTGTCGGGTAAGTTCCGACCTGCACGAATGGCATAACAACTTGAATACTGTCTCAACGAAGGACTCGGTGAAATTGCAAGACGAGTAAAGATGCTCGTTAACCATAGTTGGACGAAAAGACCCCGTGAAGCTTTACTATAGCTTGATATTGAATTAGGGGTACGCATGTTCAGTATAGGTGGGAGTCGGCCGCAAGGCAGACGTCAGTGAGATACCACCCTTGTGTGCTTTTAAATCTAACCCTTGTCCGTGAATCCGGACTGGGGACAGTATCTGGTGGGTAGTTTGTCTGGGGCGGATGCCTCCCAAAGAGTAACGGAGGCGTTTACAAAGGTTGGCTATCCCGGGATGGAAATCCGGGAGATAGTGTAAAGGCACAAGCCAGCTTTACTGCAAGACCAGCAAGTCGAGCAGTCGCGAAAGCGGAACTTAGTGATCCGACCGTACGAAATAGGACGGCGGAAGCTCATCGGATAAAAGCTACTCCGGGGATAACAGGCTAGTCTTGCCCAAGCGTCCACAGCGACGGCAAGGTTCGGCACCTCGATGTCGGCTCGTCGCATCCTGGGGGTGGAGAAGCTCCCAAGGGTTGGGCTGTTCGCCCATTAAAGCGGCACGCGAGCTGGGTTCAGACCGTCGTAAGACAGGTTGGTCTCCTATCTACTATGGTCGCGGAAACTTGAGAAGGACATTCTTCAGTACGAGAGGACCGAGAATGACGAAGCTCTAGTGTACCAACTGTCCCACCAGGGGCATCGCTGGGTAGCTACCTTCGGTTAGGATAAACGCTGAAAGCATCTAAGCGTGAAGCCGTCTTCAAGATTAGGTTTCATAGGTTGGTCAGAGAATATGACCTTGATAGGCTCTAGGTGTAAGGCCCGCAAGGGTTTGAGCCAAGGAGTACTAATAAACCATTTGATTTTCCCACATTTTTGTTTTAAATATATAGGCATCATGGTTCTGGCGCTTCTAGCGATGAGGGCATGCCATGTTAATTAAAAACATAGAATATAGAGTCTCGGTATCTTTTGCGACAGGGTCATACCTGATCCCATCCCGAACTCAGAAGTTAAGCCTGTCAGCGCCGATGGTACTTGGGCATAAGCCCTGGGAGAGTAGGTCGATGCCGGGACATTGTATTTTATGAAATAATTGACAGCACAGGCACGGAAGTCAAACTCATCAGCCGATGGTACTTGGGCATAAGCTCTGGGAGAGTAAGCCAGCGCCGGAACCATGGTGCTTTTTTATTTGAAAAAGTTTATTGCGCTCGTCCATGTTGGGACTGTGGCTCAATGCCATAAAGGAATTATCTCAAAGAGAAAATCTTTGGGTTTAATATAGATTTTGTTCATTGAAAAACATAATTCATAATGAATTATCAAATTAATAGAAAAGGAGGTAAAAATGCTAAAAGACCTGGTTTCTCCGGAAATTGCAGACCGGTATTGGAAGGAGCTGGCCTTTATTCCAGCCGTGATTATTTACGGAGATTCGCTCTCCGAGCTAGTTCGGCAGCAGCAACGGCTAGCTGCGAAAGTAGCCAAACTAGAAAAAAAATTAAAGGAGGTGATAAAAGAAGAATAAAAGAAGAAAAAAAATTTCAGGAGGTAAAAACATGAATAAAAATAAATTAAATGAGTAGAAAGTTCGTCAGGAGTTTAATCGCTGATTGAAATAAAAACCAACCCCACTTCAAATTAAAGGAGGTGATGAATAAGAAGTGTGGGTTGGTTATTTTTTTCCAAAAAATTTTATAAGGCGGCTTAATTATTTCCCATTATACATTATTCGTTTTTTTTCCTATTTTCGTTTTTACCAAAAGCATAAATTAAGCAAATTTTATTATGATAACAGAACCAATAAAAACCAGAATTCCGCCAATGAAAAAATATATATTCGGAGTAGAACGAAAAAGTACATAACTAAATAATACGATAAAAAATGGATAGGAGATCTCAACGATAGAGGCGGTTGAGGCGTCTAACCTTTTTATGCCAGAAAAAATGAAGAAATTTGCAAGTGTTCCTAAAATTATTGAAATAAAATTTGGGGGATAAATAAATGGTATCCAAAAACGCGCGCTCCGGCGTGGCAATACTGTAGCCCTTTTCTTCCTTAATGCCGAGGCCATTATATAAAATGCTGTCCTTCAATTTGCGGAAGATAACCGTATGCCCGTCGATTTTTTTGGTCATCGGATAGGGACCGGCCACAAAGACTGCCTCTTGGTGCTGGAAGATAATTCCTGCTTCGCGGAGCACTGTCTCAAAACTTATGTAGGAAGGGGTATAGATGCTTCCTGCCAATTCTTTCTGATCATATTCCTTATTCTTGGCGAAGATGCCTCGCGACAGACGGATCAGCGACCCCTGTTTCGCATAGTACTTGATCTTGGCGAGCAGGTTTGCCGTATTGGTTTCCTCCCAAATCAAAGCGATGTCCTTTGTGGTCAGGATTGTTTTGGGTGAGGCATATAGCTTGGCAATTAGGTTATCTGTGGACATAAGTTGAATATGTTTAATGGAATGGATATATTCTTTACTTTCCATTGTATATTATTAATAAAGTGGAGTCAAGCGCTCAAACGAGGGAGTTTTTGTTGACAGGAGTTTTTGTTGTGTGCGCACGAGTGGGTGGGGCAAACACAACTTTCATTTTGGCGGCACATTTCGCAAAGCGAAATACGAAATTCGGCGGCGAAAAAAGAAGTGACGAAAGCGAGGACGGGCAAAAATTGGCGCAACCACGACCGCCTCGCCTTGAACCGGAAGCGAAAAGGACAATTTCCAATTTTTCTTTGGTGGCAAATTCTTTATTTCCTAAATAAAATTTGTATTAGTTTACCCGGTTTATTGGAGATCTTTTTAAAGGGATATTGCCAACAAAAATTTCCTGTTTCGCTATTCTTGCTTCTTTTGTTATGTAAGCGATTGGCGGATAAATTATACAATTTTCAAATTTTTAAAATTTTTTTATTTAACCTTTTTGCTTCTTTTATAAAATAATTTTGCCAAATTTTATGATTTATTTTTTTAATCATTATAGGATAATCCTTAATTTCTTTTGCTAATAAAAACTGACTGCTTAATTGAAGAAAATCTATATGCCAATCAAATTTTATTTTTGCTTTTTTAATTAAATCAGAAATTTTCCATCCAGTTTTTTTATTTATAAAATATAAATCTATAAAATCTCTCGCCCTTGGTTTTTGATAAATAGTAAAAATTTTATTTACAGCTATATCTATTAAACTGTCAATAAATAATTTATTTTTTTTCTCAATTCTTGAAAAAGGGAAAAATGTAAATTCTGTTTTAATAATTTCACCGCCTATATAAAGAAAAAATAAATTTCTATTGAAACTCTGCTGATATTCAATTTTTTTGATGTTTAATTTTTTTGTATTTTTTTTTAAAAAAACAGAAATAAATTGAGGATCAAATTCTTTTTTTGAAAAAAAATCCAAATCTTCCGATAAACGATGTTGGAGATAATATTCCGCTAAAGCAGTACCGCCAGTTAGATAAAAAATTTTACAAATATTTGCATTAGAACTAATAGCATTCAAAATGATTTGTTGTTTTTTGCTTAAAATTGTTTTGGCCATAAAATCATTTTTAAATATCTTTTTTTTAAAGGATCAATATATAATTTGTTCCAATATTTTTTTAATTCTTTTTTGCTGATTTTTTTATTATCTAAACCAAAATTAACCATTTGTTCCAATTTCCAAATGGCATATTTTTCTTTATGTTTTTTTAATTCTTTTAAATCAATTGACCAATTTTTCATGGTATTATTATATCACATTTGTAAGTGAATAGCGCCCGCTTCTGGCCAAAATGAAGTTCGAGCCTATTCGTTTTCAGGTTCTTTGGCAGTTTTTCAATCCGAAAGGGTCGCTTCTGCGGGCGGTGTTTTTTGGACGAAGTTCGAACATTTTTCGAGCAAAATCCAGAGGATTTTGCGGATTGAATCCCGCCCAGCGTTTCCGCCTGCCTCCGCTTCGCTTCGGCGAGCAAAACAGAAAAATTTTCTCTACATTTTTTTAATCGCGCACCCCCAATTTTTTTCAATTTAAGAAAAAGAAAATTTTTCTGTTTTGACATTCCGCTAAAAGCGGAATG
>JAHJXD010000102.1 GCA_018827685.1 Patescibacteria group bacterium | reverse complement strand
TGATGATCCCCGGACAAACAAAGAACGTTGTTTATCCCCAAAGCCGCCGCCCCCAATATGTCGCTCTGCAAGGCTATCCGGTTCCGGTCCCGGCATACCATCTGCAATATCGGCTCCAACCCCATCCCCTTCAAAATTACACACGCCGAAAGAGACGACATCCGAACCACCGAGGTCTGATTGTCCGTCACATTCACCCCGTCAACCACACCCCGCAGCAACTCCCCCTTCCTCCGGATTACCTCCGCATCTGCCCCGCGCGGCGGCCCGCACTCCGACGTCACAACAAATCCCCCCCCAGCCAATATCCTCTCTATCCAGGAATTCGTCTTCACAGCTTCATGTCCTCCCTAACCCTTCCCCCAGCGCCCCCACCTTCGCCTCCAACTGGCCCGTCCGGAAGTGCATCAGGTCGATCGCCCGGGCGGGGCACTCCGCCACACAGGCGCCGCATCCCTTGCAGCGCGCTGCATCTATCTCCGCCTCACCCTGCGCATTTATCTCCGGCACCTCATAGGGACAGGCGCGCACACAGGTCAGGCAGGCCGCGCATCGCTCCTTCTCCACCACGGCAACAATGCCGCCCACAAGGAGCGAGTCCCGGGAAAGGATGCCGGCCGCTCTGGCGGCTGCCGCTTCCGCCTGGGCGATGGTCTCGTTGATCGTCTTGGGATAGTGCGCCAGGCCGCACAGATAAAGGCCGTCGGAGGCAAAATCGACGGGACGGAGCTTCAGATGCGCCTCCAGGAAGAAACCCTCGGCGCTGAGAGGAAATTTGAAGATATTGGCCAATTCTCTGCTGCCCTCCGGGGGGACTACGGCCTGGGAGAGCACGAGCAGGTCGGGCTTCAGGACCAAAGGCAGGCGGAGCACCGGTTCCTCAATCTCCACCTGAAGCCTGCCGTCCACGGATGAAACAAGCGGGCGATTTCGGTCATCGAAACGGATGAAAACAATGCCTTTTTCTCTCGCTTCGGTATAGAGGCTCTCCTTGAATCCGTAAGTCCTCATATCCCTGAACAGGACGACGACGGCAATTTCCGGATTCAACTCCTTCGCCTTCAGGGCGTTCTTGATCGCCGCCGTACAGCAGACGCGGCTGCAGTAAAAGGGAACCGTCGGGTCGTCGTCCCAGGGGCCGGCGCACTGGATCATCACCAGCGACCCGGCCTCCATTATGGAGGGATGGCGGGCAAAAAGCCTTTCCTCCATCTCCTCCAGCGCGATCACCCGCCCGTCATCCCCCTGCAGGCGGGCCCGGCCGCGATATTCCCTGCCGCCGCTGGCGATGATCGTCGTTCCGTGTTCGATAACCGCCTGGCGCGGTCCTCCCGTTTCGGCCAGTGTCGTCTGAAAGTTCCCCACCGCCCCGCTGTGTTTGGCCACCTCGTAGCCGCACAGGACATCGATCAGGGGATGAGCGGCCACCTGGGACGCCAGATCCTGTAAGAGTTGTTGGGGATCGCCGCCCTCCGCGCTGAAATGCCTCCGGCGCAACAGCCCGCCCAACTGTTTTTCCTTTTCAACCAGGGTGACGGGAAATCCCTGTTGCGCCAGGTTCATGGCGCTCGTCATTCCCGCCAGGCCGCCCCCGACGACGAGACACTTCTTGACCAGGCCCCTTTCGGTGCGGTGGAGCGGTTCCAACCGGGCAACGCAGGCCACGGCCATAGCCATAAGATGTTTCGCTTTCCCGGTCGCAGCTTCTGTTTCCCCCATGTGCACCCAGGAACACTGATCGCGGATGTTGGCCATCTCGAAGAGGTACTTGTTGAGACCCGCCTCCCGGATCGTTTCCTGAAAAATCGGTTCGTGGGTGCGCGGCGAGCAGGAGGCCACCACCAGTCGGTTCAGGTTCAATTCCTGAAGTCTGTTCTGGATCGTTTTCAGCGAATCGGCTGAGCAGGTGTAGATCGTATTTTCCGCATGAACGACATGGGGAAGGGCGAGGGCATGCTCCACCAGCGCCTTTACATCGACCGTTGCCGCGATATTCGAACCGCAACTGCAGACGAAGACGCCGATCCGCGGTTCTTCCCCGGCGGTGATTTCCCTCTCCGGGGGATAGTCCTTTATGCGCACCAGCGTTCCGCGCGCATCTCCCAGCAGGGCAAGGGCCTTGGCCGCCGCACCGCCGGCCTGGATCACGCTGTCCGGGATGTCCTTCGGTTCGGCGAAACTGCCGCACACGTATACCCCCGGGCGGTTTGTTTCGAGAGGGTGAAAATCCTGGGTGGAGCAAAATCCGTGACGGTTGAGTTCGACGCCCGCCGCCCCGGCCAGTTCCCCTGCCTGCCCGGGCGAACAAATGCCGACGCTCAATATTGCCAGACCAACCCGCTCCTCGCGCACGGCATGATCCGCGCCCCCGTTGCGGTAGCGGATGATGATGTCGTTGGCAAGGGGG
>JAHJXD010000063.1 GCA_018827685.1 Patescibacteria group bacterium | reverse complement strand
TTTTTTCTATTTCTGTTTTAATAGTAAATGCAGATGATGGTCTTTTGCCAGACAAAGAAAGCGTCCCAGGCGCAGCATGTAATAGTTCTAATTGCGGCAACTACTCTTTAAATGATATGGTAAGTGTTGCTTTAAAAATATCAACTTTTATACTTAGCATAGTTGGTTCTTTAGCTTTGCTGGCTTTCGTGGCCGGCGGACTAATGATGATGCTATCAGCCGGCAATCCTGAATGGGTGACGCGCGGTAAACAAACTTTAATCGGCGCGGTTATCGGCCTAACTATTGTTTTTACCAGTTATATGATAATTTACTTTGTTTACCAATCTTTGGACATAACCCAGCCTCTCAAAGGGTCAAGTTGGTTTACTTCTGATTGGTTTATTAACAAAACTAAAAAATAATCAGTGAATTTATTCACATCCAATAAAATCTATTTGGACAGCGAGACAGTTTCTGAACAGTTGCGCAGCGCCAGGCAAGCCAAAAAATTAAAGCTCTGCCAAATCGCCAAGAGATTAAACATCAATGAAAAATATTTAATAGCTTTAGAAAAAGGCGAATACGAGAAACTGCCTCACGGAGTTTATGAAAAAAATTTTTTGCGCGAATACGCGCTTTTTTTAAGTCTGGACTATAAAAAATTAGTCTTGGACTATGAAGCCGAAATTAATATTTTAGAGCCAAAAAGGCAAAAAGAAATATTTTCAAAACAAGTTATAAAAAAATACTACCTTTTAGCCATGCCTAAAATTTTAAAAAACATTTTAATTTTTTTAACTATCTGCGTTTGTTTTATTTATTTGGGCTACCGCGTTAATAAAATAATTTCACCGCCATTACTAATTATAAATAGCCCCTTGGCTGATTTAACCACTAACCAAACTTCTTTGCAAATAGCGGGCCAAACTGAAGCCGAGGCCAGCTTGATAATCAATGGTCAAACCGTCTTAACTGATAAAAATGGCGGTTTTTCCCAAATTATTAGCCTGAAAAATGGCATTAATATTCTCACCATAACTGCCAACAAACAACACAGCCGCAGCAGCACGGTTATTAGACAGATTTTAGTTAAAAAATAATTTATTTTACTTTACAAGCATGGTATAAAAGTCTATTATAATAAGAGGCTGTGACCCCTATAGATAACCAGTAGGTTTTGCACCTATTTTAATTTATTAAATAATTTATATGGACACAAAAATTAAACCTGACAAGGAAAAATGTGAATTTGATGAAAAAATGCAGGCAACTGAGTCTGCGATAAAACAAATCAAGGAAAAATACGGCGAAGGCGCGATTATGAGATTTGGCGACGCTAAAAAATCAGACATTGACGCTGTGCCGACAGGTTGTTTGTCGTTAGATATAGCTTTAGGTATAAACGGCGTGCCACGCGGCCGCATCATAGAAATCTTTGGCCCAGAAGCTAGCGGCAAGACGACTTTAGCTCAACATATTATCGCCGAAGTGCAGAAAACTGGCGGTATTGCCGCTTTTATTGACGCTGAGCATGCTTTAGACCCGGAATATGCCGCAAAAATAGGCATTAATGTTAAAGAAATGTTAATCAGCCAACCTGATACAGGCGAACAGGCTTTAGAAATATTGGAAACTTTAGTCAGGTCCAATGCGGTTGACGTAGTAGTAGTTGATTCAGTCGCCGCCTTAGTGCCGCAAAAAGAAATTGAAGGCGAGATGGGAGATTCTCATATGGGACTCCAGGCCAGATTAATGAGTCAGGCCTTAAGAAAATTAACCGGTATTATTTCTAAGACTAAAACCGTGGTTATTTTTATCAATCAGATCAGAATGAAAATCGGTGTCTTTTTTGGCAATCCAGAAACCACTACCGGCGGCACGGCCTTAAAATTTTACTCTTCAGTTAGAATTGAAGTAAGGCGCGCGGCCCAAATTAAACAGGGCGATAAAATTATCGGTAACCGCGTCAAAGCCAAAGTGGTTAAAAATAAAGTGGCTGCGCCGTTTAGGGCGTGCGAATTTGATATTATGTATAATGAAGGCATTTCTATCTCTGGCGATTTATTAGATACTGGCGTAGTCAACAATGTGGTTAATAAATCAGGCAATTCCTACAGTTACGGCGACATAAAATTAGGCGCAGGAAGAGAAAACTCCAAAAAATTTTTACGCGCTGATAAAAAATTGATGAAAGAAATCAGAAAAAGAATTTTATCAGAAGTAGAAGCGCGAGAAGTTGAGGTATAAATTTATTTTTTTTAGCCTCGGCTTACATATTCTCCAGTATCAGTGTTAACTATCACTATATCACCTTCATTTATGAACATTGGCGCGTTGATTTGCATCCCGGTTTCAAGCTGAACCGTCTTAGTTACGCTGCCGGCCGAATTACCTTTAACCCCAGGAGGAGAACCAGTTACCTTAAGAGAAATTTTAACAGGTAATTTTAAAGAGGCTGGATTACCCTGAAAATATAATATATTCACGTCCATGTTTTCTTTTAAAAATGTCAACTTATCGCAGATCTGTTCTATAGGCAAACTAAACTGCTCAAAATTTTCATTATTCATAAAATAAGCTTGGGTTTCGGTTTTATATAAATAAGTTGCTTGATTGGTTTCGGTTTTAATTTCCTCAGCCTTATCATTACCTTGAAAAGTTTTTTCTATAATATTGCCGTTAAACAAATTTTTTAATTTGGTTTTTAAGACAGCTCCGCCTCGCCCCATTTTATGATGATCGGCCCTAATAACCGCGTAAGGCTTATCGGCAATTTTAATCAAAGTGCCTATTTTAATTTCGCTTAAACTCAACATAAGCAAGTTATTTATTAGTGAACGGCAAAATAGCCATTACGCGCGCGCGCTTAATAGATGTGGCTAATTTGCGCTGATGCTTTGAGCAGGTGCCGGTTCTTTTTTTGGGTAAAATTTTACCATAAGAATTTATAAATCGGCGCAACAGATTGGTATCTTTATAATCAATGTCTTTTATATTGTCTGCGCAAAAATGACATTGTTTTTCTTTTTTGATTGCATCTTCCATATAAACATAAATATATTAAAACGGTATATTTTCAACTCTAATTTCTTCTTCATTCATATTGCTATCGCCCATATTGGCAGCCTCTTCAATGTCAATTACTGGTTCGCTTGGCATAGGGATCTCTGCTGGGCGGCTCATAGCACTGCCAGCGCCAGCGCGATCTAACATAATCATATTTTCAGCAATTATTTCCATGCGGTAGCGCTTAACTCCGTCTTGGCCAACCCAATTACGAGTTTGCATTTTGCCTTCAAGATAAATTTTTGATCCCCTTTTTAAATATTGGCCGCAGATTTCCGCCAATCGTCTCCATGCGACAATGTTGTGAAATTCTACTTTGTCGTGCTTCTGACCCGATTGATCGGTCCAAATATAATTGGTAGCGACAGAAAACGAAGCTACTGTCTGCCCAGTTGGCGTAGTTTTTATTTCCGGGTCTCTGGTTAAATTGCCAATGACCATGGCTTTGTTTAAATTCATAAATTTTTCTTTCTAAATAATTTATCCCTAATAAGCAGGGGTCTCGACCGCAAAAATATAAATTTAAACGGCGAGAAAATTAATTATAATAAATCGTTTGTTTCTAAAATTTTATCCAGTTTTTCATCCAAATCTTTTAAATCAACCTTTTCTTTATCAGTTTCTTTAATTTTTTCTTTAACCCTTTTTTCTTCTTTAATATTTCTAGCCGCGATTTTTTCGGCAATTTTTTTGTCTTGCACAATCTGCTCCGCGGTTTTTATCGTTTTGATTATAATTTGATGCCTTAAAATTTCATTCATCATGCGCAGAGCGCGATCAACATTAATTACATTTTTTCCAACCATATCAAATTCAGCTAAAATATAATATCCATAGCGAAAACTTTTGATCGGATAAGACAACCTTTTTTTGCCTAAATTGTCAGCTAATGTTATTTTGCCCTGATTGTTTAAAATCAAAGCATTTACTTTTTCTATAATTGGTTTTATTTCATGTTCGCTAAACTTATTAGATATTAAGTAGAGCAATTCGTAATGAGGCATCTCTCCTGATTTTACTTTTGACATAATTTTAACTGATTATTTTTTGATTTTTCTGATTTTATTATATTCCTCTAAAAAATTTTGTCAACCCTCTGCTCCTACCGTGTTTTGTTTAATTGTTAATTTTTTAGCCAAAAATGAATATAAATTGCTAGTAGTAGAGTAGTTTGTAAAATCCTGACTTGTGGTATATATTGAATATAGTTGAACTCATATTGGGTTTTATTCCATGTTAAATGGGACTGTGGCCAAATGCTCTTTTGGATAAAAATTTTCACAACTGCGAGGAAATTTGGAAATTTATGCCCAATACGGCGTTGGACTACGGTCATGAATAATCAAATATTCAAATTCCAAATAAAAATGTTTAAAATTATTAAACAACTAAAAAATTCCAAAGCCAGAATAGGCAAAATAAAAACCAATCATGGAGTAATAAAAACTCCATTTTTTATGCCTGATGCTACGCGCGGATTTGTAAAATTAATTGATAATCAAACATTAAACAAAATCAATGTTCCGGCAATGGTGGTAAATACTTTGCATCTTTATCTTCAGCCAGGCATAAAAATTATAAAAAAAGCCAAAGGAATTCATAATTTTATAGCATGGGATAAACCATTATTATCTGATAGCGGCGGATTTCAGGTATTTTCTTTAATTCATAAAAATGCTAAAATGGGGAAAATAACCGACGAAAGCGTTATTTTCAAATCTCCCATAGATGGATCAATGCATGAATTAACTCCGGAAAAAGCTATTCAGATTCAATTTGCTTTAAAAACAGATATGATAGTATGTTTAGATGATTGTCCTGCTAATAATTTCAAAAGAAAAGATTTGGAAAAATCTGTTGAACGGACTATTCTGTGGGCAAGAAGATGCCGCAAAGAATATGACAAGCAAGTAAAGTGCAGAAAGCGCAAGCCATTATTTTTTTCGGTTATTCAAGGCGGAGCAGAGCTGGACTTAAGAAAAAAATGTGTTGAAGAATTAGTGAATATTGATTTTGATGGATATGGTTTTGGCGGAATGCCCATTGATCAAAACGGACATTTTGCAAAAAAAGTTTTACAATTTACAGTTGATTTAATTCCAAAAAACAGTTTGCGATTTGCTCTTGGCATTGGCACTCCGCAGAATATTATAGAATGTTTTAAAATGGGATGGGATATGTTTGACTGTGTTATCCCAACCAGAGAAGCAAGGCATGGGAAGCTTTTTAATTCAATTACAAATTATCAATTATCAATGACGAAGTTAAATAAAAAATTTTATAATACCTTGAATATTAACAACGCAAAATTTGCCAATGATTTTTCACCAATCAACGCAAACAGTAAATTACCAGAATTGCAAAAACATTCTAAAGCTTATTTGCGTTATTTGTTAAAATTAAAAGATCCTGTTGGCCAAAGATTGGCAAGTATAAATAATTTGGAATTTTATATGGATTTAATGAAAAACATGGGAAAAACATGATCTTTGACCATTAACTTAGTTGGTTAGAGCGCCTTGTTTATTCACTCTGTTAAATTATCTTGGGTGTTTGGCTCAGTGGTAGAGCGTCTCGCTTACATCGAGAAGGTCCAAGGTTCAATCCCTTGAACACCCACCCACTTAAGAGAAATTTTGCAAACTTTTCAGAATATAAAAAAATTATCACTCTGGCTGATTACGCAAAAGAAAATAAACTTTCCCATTCTAATCTTATAAATAAAGCTAACAGGCAAACCATCGAAGCTTTTTTAGAAAAAAATATTTGGAAAATTGGCGTTTAATTCGCTTAAAATATGATATAATAGCATTATGAATATGGACATAAAACAAACAGCTTATCAATGGATAACAGCAAAACCAAAAAATGTGAATATTATTGATGATTATTATTGCCAAACAAGAGATGTTTTTGAGATAAGAAATAATAAAATGTTAAATGATTTAATAAAAGGCGGGATAAATGAAAATAAAGTATATTTAATTTCCGCGATAATAGGAGAAATTGGCAATAATTCTTTTGACCATAATTTAGGCAACTGGCCTGATATAATAGGAATATTTTTTGGTTATGAAACAAAAAATCAAGAATTAGAAATAATTTTAGCTGATAGAGGACAAGGAATTTTAAAAACATTAAAAAAAGTTAAGCCGAAATTGAAAAATAATTCAGAAGCGTTGCAAACAGCGTTTACTGAAAAAATTTCCGGCAGAGCGCCTGAAAACAGGGGCAATGGATTAAAATTTGTAAAAAATAGCGTGGAAGAGATAAGCGCAAATCTTTTTTTTGCGTCAGGCAATAGCTACGCGGAATTAAATCATCAAATGAAAATAAAACAAACAAACCAAAATATTAAGGGATGTTTGGCAATATTGAAAATAAAAATATAATTTTTTCAAACAATTATGAAAATTGAATTAAAAAAATTTGGCGAAATGTTGATTTCTCGTCCAGCAGGCAGAGAAGCGTTTTTGGCTATGTCTGCTTATTTAATAAAAGATTTAGATAAAAATGCGGAAATAAAAATAGATTTTAATGGCGTTAAAGTTTTAACTCCTTCATGGGCGGATGAGGTAATTACAAAATTAGCTGAAAAATTTAAAAA
>JAHJXD010000062.1 GCA_018827685.1 Patescibacteria group bacterium | reverse complement strand
TTAGTTTCTGTGTAAAAATTATTTGTCCACAATTTTGGTGATTTATAAAATTCATACTTTAAGCCAAGTTTCCGCTGATCAAACGCTGATAATTACGCTGATCTACGCTGAAAAATAATATTTTTACACAATAACTAATTATACCCTATGTTTCAAATACGCATACATGGTCGTGGCGGCCAAGGCGTAGTAACGGCCGCGGAATTAATCGCCATTGCCGCTTTTAAAAACGGGAAACAAGCGCAAGCTTTCCCTTTTTTCGGCGTGGAAAGAACCGGCGCTCCAGTGGAAGCTTACGCGCGCATAGACGACCGGCCGATTATTTTAAGACAGCAAATTTACCAACCCGATGTTTTAATTATTCAAGATCCAACCCTATTGGACGCCATTGATATAACCAAAGGTTGTACTAAAAAAACAATAGTTATTATTAATACGCCAAAAGATAAAACTAATTTTTCATATTTGGAAAAAAATTTATTAAAAAATAATATCCACACAATTGATGCTAGTAAAATTGCCTTAGAAATAATCGGTAAAAATATTGTTAATACATTAATTTTAGGCGCTTTTGCCAAATTCACAGGGCTAATCAGCTTAGACTCGCTGAAAAAAGCTGTTAGAGAAAAATTCGCAGGACAGACTGATTTAATAAATAAAAATATCAAAGCAGTAGAAACAGCATATAGAATAATTTCTAAATAGTTATTGTGTAAAAACATTATTTTCTGCGTAAATCCGCGTAATTATCCGCGTTAATCAGCGGGAAATTGGTTTAAACTACAAACTCTATAATTATCAAAATTGTGGCAAGAATATTTTTACACAGCAACTAAATAATCTATGAAATCTTTTTCACACCAACAGATCCTCGAAGGTTCTCGCGCTATCGCCTTAACTATTAAAAATATTAAGCCTGCGGTCATCTCCGCCTACCCCATCACCCCGCAAACCCATATAGTTGAAGATCTGGCTAAATTTAAAGCCGATGACCAGGCTGACTATGAATACGTGCGCGCCGAATCCGAATTCGCGGCCGCTTCCATAGTATTGGGCGCTAGCGCCACTGGTGTTCGCGTTTATAGCGCCACCAGTTCGCAAGGACTTTTACTTATGACAGAGGTAATTTATAATATCGCAGGCATGCGTCTGCCAGTGGTCATGACTTGCGCCAATCGCGCCGTTAGCGCGCCAATCAATATTTGGAATGATCAGCAAGATGTAATGGCAATTCGCGACGCAGGCTGGATTTTACTTTTTGCGGAAAACCATCAAGAAGCGGTTAACCAGCATATTATGGCATACAAATTAGCTGAACAACTGAAACTGCCTGTTATGATTAATGTTGATGGTTTTATTATGACTCATACGTATGAACCTGTTATTATTTATAGTAGCAAACAAATTAAAAAATATTTGCCAGATTATAAACCAGAGTCAGGCCAATATTTAGATGTAAAAAATCCTGTAACTTTGGGCGGTTTAGCAACGCCCGCGCATTATATGGAAATCCGACAAAAACTGCATAATGATCTTATTTCCAGTCTTAAAATAATAAATCAAGAATACAAAATTTTTAATAAAATATTTAATCCTAAATTTAAAATTGACAGCGGAGTTGTGGAATATACAGGATCTAATAACCCAAAAACTATAATCGTGGCCATGGGTTCGGTTATCGGCACAATTAAAGACACGATTAACAATCTCCAGCCTGACAATGGGGATTGGGGCATTACCCCCTTGATAAAGGGGGATGAGGGCATTACCCCCTTGATAAAGGGGGATAGGGGCATTACCCCCTTGATAAAGGGGGATAGGGGGATTTTCCCTGACACGGGGGATAGGGGGATTATCCCTGACGGGTTAGGTATTTTAAAAATCAAATGCTTTCGCCCATTTCCAGCTGAACAAATTCTACAAATACTTAAATCCGCTAAATATATCGCTGTTTTAGATAAATCCATTTCTTTAGGGCATATGGGATGTTTGGCTTCTGACATAAAAGCAGCCTGCCAAGGCAAAATCAAAGCCAAAATCCAGGGTTTTATTATTGGCTTAGGCGGACAAGATGTGACTGAAAATATGATTAAAAAAATAATTAGAGAAGTTAAAAAGGGCAATGACAAAATATGAAATCTTTTTCCAAAATTCTAACAATCTTTTTTTTAACAGTATTTATTCTACAAATAATCTGCTTGTTTTTTTTGTTAATGGCTCCTGTGGCCAGTCAAGCAGCTGACGCAACCACATTCAAACCACAGGTTGCAATACCAGGGATGGAAGCGCCCGGAGAATTTGTCAAGAATAAAACCGGTAGCTATACAATTCCTGGTTCAACCGAATCCATCGCTAAATACATCAGAGTAATTTACAAATACGCCATTGGCCTTGTTGGCATTTTAGCCGCCGTGGTTTTAATGATCGGCGGAGTCATGTGGATTGTGGCCGGCGGCAATGCCACCGCAATTGGCGAAGCCAAAGCATGGATCATTGCCAGCCTAACCGGCTTAATTTTAGCGCTATGCTCTTATTTGATTTTAGCCACGATTAATCCAGCGTTAGTGGAGTTAAAAACTACTCCGGTTCAAAAAGTTACTCCAATTATAGCAACTGACAGCCCTATGTCTGAAAGGTGTTGTAAAGACGAAAATGACGCACAGTGCACAACGCCTGGCTATGTTTGCAATATGTATGCGAAAAATCCTGCCTGCGAACAACGAGGAATTTGTATGTCAAAACAAGAGGTAGGTGGAGTTTGTGAAAACGAAGCTGATTGTAAAAACGGATTAATATGTAAAACAAATAGATGCGCTAACGCTCCAGACACTTCCTGCGCAAACAAAGACAATGGGGCATCTTGTGATCCAGCAGATCCGACTCAAGGGTATTGTTATGATCACTATTGCGCTCAATGCAATGCAGCAGGACAGCCCTGCGAGGATGTAACTATGAATTATCAATGTGTTGATGAACAGGGAAGGTGTGGAGAAAGCCATCATGGCGACTGTGCCCCTTTATCAATATGGCATCCTTTAACATGGATTTGTTATACGACAGATCAATAAATTTTGGCGCGCCACAGCCCTGCTGATTCACTTTTTTGCGTCAAACCACTACATAAATGAATTGGCCAAAATTATTAAGGTTAAGTTATACTATACATATGTGTACAGAAAAAACAAACACAAAACAAGATAGATTTGTCCAATTAGCTAAATTAGGAGAAATAATATTTCATGCCAAATAACTGAAACAATAATCAGCCAAGATATTAATGCGCTGTTGCAACCGCGAAAATTTCAAATGATTAGGAAAATATTAAAATCAGAAACCTTAATGTTCTTAAAAGATGAAATTAAGAGATTGGAATAAAAAATTTATGAAAATCGA
>JAHJXD010000061.1 GCA_018827685.1 Patescibacteria group bacterium | reverse complement strand
TTAATTAGTTATTGTGTAAAAATATTATTTTTCAGCGTAGATCAGCGTAATTATCAGCGTTTGATCAGCGGAAACTTGGCTTAAAGTATGAATTTTATAAATCACCAAAATTGTGGACAAATAATTTTTACACAGAAACTAGTTAGTATCAATTAAACCAAAAAAATTAACCGAAACCGTAGCGGTTGAATTATTTATGTTTTCTTTTAACGTAATCTGGACGCTAATGTTAGGCAAAGCGTTGATATAAGTCATTGGCTCAGGTGGAAAAAAAACAATATCAACTGTGTTGGCCAAACTTAAAGAATCTATAATAATACCTGCTGGCAAAGTTTTAATCTCTATGGCCTTATCTTTATTACTATCGTCATTATATTCATAATCGCCATCTTGATCCGCAAAAATTATATAATGAGTCGGATCAGCCAAATTAAAATGCACGCCCCAGCCGCCTTTCGGAACAGTACTGCCGTCATAAGTTTTTGAACTCAGGCTATAATTTTGCGCCAACCTAATGTCTGACACTAACTTCTGTTTTATTATGCCAAGTTCCGAGCGTTTATTAGCCCCGTGATAATTAACTATAAAAAGACCGCTCATCGCGGCAATTATAGAAATACTTACCAATAATTCAATTAGGGTAAATCCTTTTAAGTTGTGGTTTAGCCGCGTGAATCTGATTAAATTTTTAGCCTTGTTATTCATTATTAAAATATATTTAAATACCAGTTTAAAATCTGCTCTTGCCAAAATAAAGTGATAATTGCGCCAACAGTAAGGAATATCCCAAGCGGCACTTCTGAGTCCCATTGTTTTTTGCCGGCCAATATTAAACCTGTGCCAGCGATTGAGCCAATAAAATAAGAAATAATTATAGCGACTAATCCGCCTGGCCATCCCAAAGACAAACCAATCAACAGACCTAGCCGAATATCTCCGCCACCGATCCATTTACCCTTAGAAATAATCAACTGAATAAGGAAAAAACCACCTCCTATTATACCAGAAATTAATAGATTCCACCAGCTAAAACCTAAACTTAAATTAAAAATCAGCATAACCAAACAAGCCGGCAAAGTTACTATATCCAAAATCAAATACCAACGCAAATCATAAATGAAAATCACTATCATTACTGAAATTAGAAAAAAATCCCGCAATAATTGAATTATGAGTTTTGAATTATGAATTTTGATTGAATTATTAAAAATTAAATCATTAAATATTGATTCAAAATTCAAAATTCCCTGAGCCTGCCAAGCCAAGCAGAGTTGGCTAAATTCAAAATTATTCAAAAATGCTGCCGCAAATAACAAGCCAGTCGCCAACTCCACTACAGGATACTGCCATGATATAGACTGCTTACATTGCCGACATTTTCCCCCGAGCATTATAAAACTTAAAACCGGAATATTATCATACCAGGCAATTTGTTTTTTGCATTTCGGACAATAAGACCGATTCCATTTATTGCCTGCTTTGACAAAAGGGATTAGGGGGATTTTTTTATGTCCGCGCCAAATTAAACAATTTAGAAAAGAACCAAAAATAAGGCCGAAAAGAAAAATAAAAATTAATATTAAATATATGGGCATAGATGTAAAATTATTTATTAGGGACTGTCCCTATAGTATAATAACTACAATTATAACTTAAATATTATAATAAGAAAAACAGAGTTGATTAACCCTGTTTTTCTTTGCCCTGTTAAATCAGCTTCGTAGAAATTCGCCACAAGCGAAATTCCTGTCTTATAGGACTTAAATTGGATTTATTGAATAGAGCCCGGGACAGCAGTATGAGGACCTGCCGGTATGCCGCCAGTTATGCCACCTAAACAATAACTTAAGGTATAACTACTTGCTGTTGAGACATAAGTATAAGTATTCTGAGCTGCTGTGCAACCAGTGTCAACTGGTACCGAGGCGGTTGGGACAATCGACATATAGGTAGTTCCGGCACAAGCGGCCGCAAAACCATTGGTGCTGCTTAAGCAAGTACCGGAAATTGTCGCTGTAACCGGATAACTACTTTGATCATTGAAATACAGTTCTAAGGCTGTTTGAATCTGTTTGACATCAGAAATGCGCTTAGCATCTCTTGACTTCATTCTGGCGTTATTTAAAGCCACTACAGCTAACGTTGCCAATAGACCGATAATGGCAATAACTACCAATAACTCAATTAAAGTAAAACCTCTTTGTTTTTTCATAATTCACCTCCCTTCTTGTCTACACGAATTATTTAGTCGTGAAATTAATTTATTAATACTTATCCACATTATACCATAAAATAATAAATTTCATAACTCATAACTCATAACTCGTAGCTCGTAGCTCGTAACTTGTAACTTGTAACTTTTAACTTGTAACTTGTAACTTTTATGAATAATTTTAAAGGCTGCCGGCTAAATTATACATAGGTAAAATCACGGCTGCTACCATTATACCCACTGCCACGCCCAAAATAATCATAATTAATGGCTCTATTAAAGTCATTAAATTAGCCACTATATTGGAAATTTCTCGACCATAAAAATTAGTTATTCTTTCCAATATAATATCCATTTTCCCGGTTTTTTCTCCAATATTTAACATTTGCGAAACCATTTTGGGTATAATTTTGCTATTTATAAATACGCCGGAAATTGAATTGCCGTCTTCAACTTCTTTGATGGTTGTCTCTATCAATTCCTGATAAATTTTATTATCTACCACGTCAGCGGCTACTTTTAAGCTGTTGTCTATAGTAATGCCGCTAACAATTAAAGTATTCATAGAGCGAGTAAAACGAACTAAATAAATCAATTGAAACAAATGCCCGAAAATTGGCAACTTTAATTTTATATAATCAAACTGCCTCTTGCCATAAGGTCTTTTTGTATACCATTTAAAAACCGCAACTACTCCTACCGCTATAATAATAAGCAGCCACCAATATTTTTGCATAAAACCAGAAGCGTGGATTAAAATTCTGGTTGTTATGGGCAATGCCACTCCGCTTTCAGCAAACATTGCTGTAAACTTGGGTATGACGAAAATCATCATAATAACACCAACGGCAATTAATGAGCACAAAACAAAGACCGGATAAATCATAGCGCCCTTGATTTTACTCATCATGTCATAATCTTTTTCCATCTCATCAGCCAAATAGCTTAGCACCTCGTCTAGCTTGCCTGAAGTTTCACCTGATCTGACAACGCTAACATAAAAATTACTGAAAATATCAGATCGCTTGCATAAGGACTCGGACAGAGTCGAGCCGGCATCAACTTCGTCAGCTACCTTAGAAATTACCATTTTTAAAGTCATATTATCTGTCTGATCAATCAAAATTTTAAGCGCTTGCACCATGGAAACATTGGCTGAAATCAAAACTGAAAACTGCCGGGAAAAAATAACTATATGCTTTGTTTTTACCCTGTTCAAAAAATCCAAATTAATCTTGGATCTCCTAAACGACACTTCTAAAATTGAAACCGCAAACAAGCCATTTTCCGCCAATATTTCTCCTGCATCATCCTTGCTATTAGCCTCAATCATGCCCTCTTGCGCTTTTTTATCTTTATTAAAAGCTTTATATTTATAAATTGACATTTGTTAATAGTTAATAATTAATTGCTGTTAAATATCCTCTCTTCTAACTTCGCCT
>JAHJXD010000060.1 GCA_018827685.1 Patescibacteria group bacterium | reverse complement strand
TTTATTAATTTTTTTAAATTATATGAAAATCGCTATTATCATTATGAGTGTTTTAATATTATTCGGTTTGGGCGGCATTATTTTTAAACTAAACCAAGCCAACGGCGTATTACGCGGTAGTTTAGGGCAAGCCAGCCAGCAATTAATAGCGGCTAAGCAAGAATGGGAAACGCAAAAAACCGTTTTAAATGAAGCGCAGAATAGTTTAAAAGAAGTTCAGGGTAATTTGGGGGAAAAAGATAAACTATACAGTAATCTTAATATTGAATTAAATAAACTGAAAAGCAATCTGGCCAGCACTACAAATGCTTGGCAATCCGCTGATGAAAATTTAAAGTTGGCGGACGAAAAAATAACTAAATTTAAAGATGATTTAGCAATGTACAATTCTAGTATTTATTATACTTTAACCAGGCTTGGAGTCGGCGCCACTAATCAGGATTTGGCAAAAATTCCAACGGCTAATTATAATTTTGCCGGTTATGATAGTGATGGCGATGGTTTATCCGACGCGATAGAGCGCGCTTTAGGAACTGATCCGACTAAAGCGGATAGTGATGACGATGGCTATAATGACAAAGCTGAAATTGTCGGTGACTTTAATCCGAACGGAGCCGGCAATTTAACATTTGACAGCCAGTTCGCGGATAAGCAGAAAGGTAAAATATTATTGCAAGTCCAGTCAAAAGGCGAAGCTTGGTACATAAATTTAGCAGATGGCAAAAAATATTTTTTCGGTTTGCCTTCCGCGGCCATTAAGGTTTTAGAGAGCGCAGGATTATAATAAATTTTAGCAAATAGTTGTGCCGATTTTTTCTCCCATGATTGCTTTTTTAAAGTCGCCCTTTTGGCTAAGTTTAAAAATGATAATATGAATATTGTTAGCGTGGCATAAAGACAGCGCAGACTTATCCATGATTTTTATTTTATCATTTTGAAAAGCATAATCAAGAGTTAAAGTAGTAAATTTTTTTGCTTTAAGGTTTTCTACCGGATCGTCATCGTAAACTCCATCAACTTTTGTGGCTTTAAAAATTGCTTCACAGCCGAGTTCAAGGCCTCGCATGGCTGCGGTCGTGTCGGTCGTAATAAAAGGTAGACCTGTGCCGCCACCCAAAATAACTATTCGGCCTTTCTCTAAATGCCTTAAAGCTTTTCGGCGAATGAACATTTCCGCAATTTGCTTCATTTCAACTGCGGTTTGCAAGCGAGTAACAAGATTTAGTTTTTCTAAAGCATCTTGCAAAGCCATGGCGTTGAAAATAGTGGCCAGCATACCCATATAATCAGCCGTAGCTCGGTCCAGACCATGCTTAGAACCGGCGACTCCTCGAAAAATATTGCCAGCGCCCACCACGATGGCAATTTGTACTCCGGTTTTATGAGCTGACTCTATTTCTTTAGACAGATAAGAAATATATTCCGGATCAATGCCATATTCTTGTTTTCCTTTCATGGCTTCGCCGGAAATTTTTAAGAGAATTCTTTTATATTTTGGTTTTTTCATAGTTAATTTATTAATTATTAAGTTATTTTTATAGTATCTTAATATTAGGTTTAAGGCAAATAATATTTATGCAAATAAGAAATATCGCCATTATCGCTCACGTAGATCATGGCAAGACTACTTTAACAAACAAATTAATGCAGCAAACAGGCATGACTGCATCGGGCGTAAGCATGGACTCAAACGTCATAGAGCTTGAAAGAGGCATTACGATTTATTCTAAAAATACTTCGGTTATGTATAATGGCGTGAAAATAAATATTGTTGATACGCCAGGTCATGCTGATTTTGGTTCGGAAGTAGAGCGAGTTTTACGCTCAATTGACTCAGTTCTTTTAGTTGTGGATGCGCAAGAAGGGCCGATGCCGCAAACTAAATTTGTTTTAAAAAAATCTTTACAATTAGGTTTAAAGCCGATTGTGGTAATAAATAAAATTGATAAGCCCGCGGCAAGAGTTGAATGGACTTTAGAAAAAGTTTATGAATTATTTTTGGATTTAGGCGCGTCGAATGATCAGCTTAATTTTACTACCATTTACGCTATTGCCCGCCAAGGCATAGCAAAAAGAAACATGGCGGACCAAAGCGATAATTTAAATCCGCTTTTAGATGTTATTTTAGAAAAAGTTAAACCAGCTTCATCGGTCAAACAAGCCGCGTTGCCTTTAAGAATTCAGCCGTTTAATTTGGCTTATGATAATTTTATCGGTCGTTTGGCTATCGGCAGAATTTATGAAGGCATGGTTAAGCAGGCGGATAATGTTATAATTAAAAAGTCAGATGGAGAAATTAGAACAGGGAAAATCGGTAAATTATTTACTTTTGAAGGTATAAATAGAAAAGAAGTTAAACAAGCGCAAGCCGGAGATATCGTTATGATTGCCGGCTTGCCTAATATTGATATTGGTGAAACTATTTGTTTGACCGCTGATCAAGAAACTTTGCCGGCTATTTTGGTGGATCAACCCACTATTTCTTTAAATTTTTTAGTTAATAATTCTCCGTTTGCCGGTCGTGATGGAAAATATGTTACTAGCCGTCAGATAAAAGAGCGCTTACAAAAAGAGCTGGAAGTAAATGTGGGTTTAAAAATTGATTTTACAGACGGAGATTATTATAAAGTTTACGGTCGAGGGGAATTGCATATTGCCATACTGCTTGAAAATATGCGCCGTGAAGGTTTTGAACTGCAAGTTTCTCAGCCCACAGTAATTATTAAAGAAGAAAATGGCGTTAAATTAGAGCCTTTTGAACAAGTAACGATTGATGTGCCGCAGGAATTATCAGGCGTGGTTATTGAAAAAATGGCTAAAAGAAAAGGCTTAATGAAAGAAATGAACCCAGAGCATGCAGGCGTTAGGATGGTTTTTGAAATTCCGGCTAGAGGATTTTTAGGCTATGGCAATGAGTTTATGGTTGATACCAGGGGTCAGGGCATAATTTGTACGCATATGGTCGGCTTCAAGCCGCATGTAGGTGAAATTTTTAAAAGCGAATTAGGCTCAATGGTATCCATGGTTAGCGGCAAAGCTTTGGCGTTTTCTTTGTGGAATTTTCAAGCGCGAGGAACCTTATATATTGGCGCCAACACTGAAGTTTATGAAGGCATGGTTATCGGCAACGTGGCTAAGGGCAATGATCTTGAAGTTAACCCGGTAAAAGGCAAACAGTTAACCAATATGCGCGCCTCTGGCACGGATGAAGCTATTAAATTAATCCCGCCTTACGACATTACTTTAGAGCGTGGCTTGGGTATTATGAAAGAAGATGAATATTTAGAAGTTACGTCTAAACATATTAGGTTGCGCAAGATATATTTAACTAAAAATGATCGGACAAAAGCTGGTCGGATAAAATAAAATAATAAAGGGACTGCGATTTGATGCCATATGGGTATAAATTTCCAAATTTTCTCGAAATGGTAAAATTAATGCAAAAAATAAAAAAGATTTTAAAGATAGTCGGGCCAGGCGTGATTACTGGCGCGGCCGGTGATGATCCGTCTGGTATCGCGACTTATACGCAAGCTGGCGCTAAATTCGGCTATAATCAACTTTGGACGACTATTTTTATACTGCCGTTAGTGACCGCGGTTCAGGAAGCTTGCGCGCGCATTGGCGCGGTTACAGGTAAAGGCCTGACCATGGTCATAAAAAAATATTATAGCAAAAAAGTTTTGTTTTTAGTCGTATTTTTAATTTTAATCGCTAATACGATAAATATCGGCGCCAATATCGGCGCCATGGCCGCGGCTGCGCGGCTGATAATTCCTTTAAATTTCAGTATTTTAGCCTTATTTTTTACCGCCTTGATTTTAATTTTAGAAATTTTTTTATCGTATAGAGTTTATGCCAAGGTTTTAAAATGGTGCGTCTTGTCTTTACTCGCTTATCCGATTACAATTTTTTTAATTAAGCATCCTTGGCTAGAATTATTAAAAGCAACATTCATACCTCATCTTGAATTTAGCTTTGGTTTTTTGTTTATAATCGTCGCGGTTTTAGGAACCACAATTTCTCCTTATATGTTTTTTTGGCAAGCATCAGAAGAAGTAGAAGAGGAAAAAAGCCATCATCTATTTAATTATGGCAAGCCGAAAATAAGCAAAAAATTCATGCATAATTTAAGGCTGGATAATTTTTTAGGCATGCTGTTTTCGCAAATCGCGGCTTGGTGCATTATCGTGGCGGCCGGCACCGTGCTTCATAATAATGGCATTCTGGATGTGAAATCCGCGGCTGACGCGGCCAGGGCGCTCGAACCTTTAGTGAATACTTTTCCCAATGCCGGGCTATGGGCAAAAGTTATTTTTGCTTTCGGCATAGTTGGCCTGGGCCTTTTATCCGTGCCAGTGCTTTCGGCTTCAGCTTCTTACGCTGTATCAGAAGTTTTTAGCTGGAAAGAAGGATTGAATTTAAAATTTAAAAAGGCACATGGTTTTTACGGAGTGATTACTGCGGCGACGATAATCGGCTTAATGATTAATTATATCGGCATTGATCCGATAAAAGCTTTGATTTTTACTGCTGTGATTAACGGGGTGGTTTCTGTGCCTTTATTATTTTTAATTAATAGAATTGCCAGCGATCAAAAAATAATGGGTGAATATAAAAGCGGGTGGCTGTCGCGAGTTTTTCTTTGGCTGGTTTTTTTTATTATGCTTTTATCAAGCCTGGCTATGTTTGCGACCATAAGACAAGGTTAAATTTCTAACCCCTACTATAGGTTATAGGTTATCGGTTAATATTGGAATAAATAAAACTTCGAATACTCGTAAACGACGCAAAATGTTGCTCCGCTGCGCTGCGCAACACATCGCATAACAGCTGCTTGATCTGAAATTTTTTCTAAAAGCTCCCCGAAGCCGAGATGATGCAGTTTGAAATTAATGCTGACGGAGTTAAGCTTAAATATCGTGGAAGAGAATATTTGACTCCGCATT
>JAHJXD010000059.1 GCA_018827685.1 Patescibacteria group bacterium | reverse complement strand
ATGACTGCAATTTCCATATTTTGGCTAAATTTTTTCTAAATTTTCTTGCCTATGCTTAGGCATAAGCTTCAAAAATTTATAAAAAATTTATCTCAAAATCTGAAAATTTCGTTACATAATTTATTATGCAACAGGTCTAATAATAACAGCGCGAGAATATGTCCAGGCGAATTGAACAACTTAATGAACAGTTAAAAAAAGAACTGGCCAACCTGATAATAAAAAAGGTGGCTTTAAACAACGGTTTAATTACCGTTTGTTTTGTTAATTGTTCAACCGATTTAAAACACGCTAAAATTGCTATTTCGATTCTGCCGGATAAATTCGGTCCGTCGGTTTTAAAAAAGCTGAGAAAACTTTCAAGCGCTTTTAATCAAGAGCTAAAAAATAAATTAAGAATCAGGCAAATTCCAAGATTCCGTTGGGTGCTTGATACGACCGAAAGCCGAGCAGCCGAGATTGAAAAAGTGATTAAGCAGATAAATGAAGAAGAGAAAATAATAAATTAATAAATTTAAAAGTTAAAATTTTCATGAACGCTTCTCTATACACTAAAGCTTTTACTCTTATAAACAGTTCTAAAAACATTCTGGTCTCCACCCATGAACATCCGGATGGCGATGCTTTGGCTTCAGTTTGTTTAATAGCGGAAATTTTATCCCTGCTTAATAAAAAATATAGCCTCTACTGCTATGATCAAATTAATTATCAACTGAATTTTCTGCCGCATATAGATGAATTTAAAAATTATTATGAAAGTTTTGATTTTGATTTGATAATTATTTTAGATTGCGGCGATGTTGAACGCGCGAAATTAAATAAAGAAATTTTAAGCCGTAAGCCTAATCAACTGATATTGGAAATCGACCATCACCAGAAAATGAAAGACTGCGCGGATTTAGAAATTCGCGATTCGACCGCGGCCGCGACCACGGAAATATTATATTACTTTCTTAAAGCAAACAAAATTAAAATTAACAAAGACATGGCTAATTGTATTTTGACCGGCATTCTAACCGATACTGGAAACTTTCTCTACCCTTCAACTTCTTCGGAAACCGTTAACATCGCTTCGGAAATGCTAACTAATGGCGCAAAATTACCCCAAATTATAGAAAATACCTGGCGCAATAAATCAATTGCTTCTATGAAAACTTGGGGCAAAGCCATGTCGCGTTTAAAAATTAACCAACAATATAATTTTGGCTTTACAATTTTAAAAAGCCAGGATGTGCCAGCCGAAGTAACCGAAGAAGAACTTGAGGGCATATCTGGATTTTTAAGCAATTTAAGCGCGGTTAATGGCATTATGTTGCTGCGCCAATTGCCTGATGGCAAAATCAAAGGTAGTTTGCGCACCTCTAAGCCCAATGTGGATGTTTCTAAATTAGCGCGCGCCCTGGGCGGCGGCGGTCATACTAAGGCTTCTGGATTTACAGTAGAGGGCAATTTAGAAAAAACCGCTAACGGCTGGAAAATAGAATAAACCCGTAACTCGTAACCCGGAACTCGGAACTCGGAACTCGGAACTCGGAACTCGTAACCCAAAATCCTTAAACTAAAAGTTACGAGTTACGAGCTACGAGTTACGGGTTAATTGACTTTAAACGATAAGGCAATTAAAATAATAATAATTTAATCTAATAATTAATCTTGAATCATATGCCATTAATTCCAACAGTAATTGAAAAATCCGGCCAAATTGAGAGGGCCTACGATATCTATTCGCGCCTGCTTAAAGACCGCATTATTTTTTTAGGCGAACCTATTAACGATCATACGGCCAATATCATCATTGCCCAATTTTTATTTTTAGATGCCGAGGGCAAAGGCAAAGACATAAAATTTTACATTAACACTCCAGGCGGTTCGGTTACGGACGGCCTGGCCATCTACGACACCATGCAATATGTTAAGTCTGATGTTTCTACAATTTGCGTAGGCATGGCCGCTTCTATGGGCGCAGTCTTGCTCGCGGCCGGAGCTAAAGGTAAAAGATTCAGCCTGCCTAACTCGGAAATATTAATCCACCAGGTTATGGGCGGTTTTGAAGGCCAAGCATCTGACATTAAAATCCATTCCGAACATATTTTAAGAATCAGAGAAAAACTTAATAAAATTTTATCCAAACATACTGGCCAACCAATTTCCATGATTGAAAAAGATACTGATCGCGACCATTTTATGTCAGCCGACGAAGCAGTCAGATACGGCATAATTGATAAAGTGATTGTAAAATAAATGTATTTTGTTAATAGGGGGCTGTTTGCTTGAATAATGCCGTAAGTTTGCATAACACACAAGTTTTTACACATTGTCAAGCAGAGAGTTTGCATAATAACGAAATAATGAAAAGTTTTAAAATTTCTTTCAGAAATTTATATTCGCAATTTTATTTTTAATTTTACTTTTATGACAAAGATAGACTATCTTGATAGCACTTATTTATTTGAGTCAAAGGCAATTTTTGTTGAGATTAAGGAAAATGAAAAAGGCAAAGCGGTAATTTTAGATGAAACGATTTTCTATCCCCAAGGAGGCGGACAACCTGCCGACAGAGGGGAAATAATGTCCGGAGATAACATTTTCGCAGTCAACGATGTTAGATTAGATGAAACTGGAACTATTTGGCATTTTGGCGAATTTAAAAATGGTGAGTTTAAACAAGGTAATAAAGTGATATTAAAGATTGATAAAGATAGAAGAATATTAAATGCCAAACTTCATTCCGCTGGACACTTGTTAGATTGTGCTGTTTCAAAAATAAGGATAGAAAATCTGAAACCAACCAAGGGATTTCATTTTCCTGATGGTCCGTATGTTGAGTATGACGGAACAATTGAAAATCCTGCCGAAATAATTCCAATTTTGCAAAAAAATATTGATGATCTTATTGAACAAAATTTACAACTTGAGAGAAAAGATTTAAATCCAGAAGAAGCTCAGGCAAAAGGCGTTTGGGCGCCAGCGGGCAAATTAGCCAGAATCGTAAATTTTGCAGGATTTTCAATTTGTGGCTGTGGCGGCACTCATGTAAATACAGCGTCTGAAATTGGCAAAATAACCATCAGAAAAATAAAATCCAGCCAAGGAAAAACAAAAATTGCATACTCGGTCGTGTAAAATTAAAAATAAAATTGCGAATGTTTTTTGTTATCGCAAAAATAAAACTTTTCATTACATCGCACAACACTTGCCAGCGCGTTAGCTGAAATAAATTTTTATCTTTGGTGATAAATCAAAACTCTGGGCGTTGAACAACGAAGAAAATTTTATTTTTTATTTTTTAAGAGGGGCATATGGAAAAAACAATTGAAAAATTAGAAGAAGAAATTAAAAACCTTCACTATAATCCAGCTGTCTCTAAACATAGCTTTTCTGATGCTGATACAAAAGAATTTTACAATTGTTTTTGGGATATTCATGTGAAGCCAGTGATTAAATACAGTAAACAGATGGCTAGAAAATACGGAGCTGATTTAAGTGTTGTTTGGCTCGGAGCATTGCTTCATGACATAGCACGACTCGAAGATGCCGAGCTACACGACGAAATTGGCTCAAAAAAAGCCTACGATCTTTTGATTGAAAAAGGATTCAATCAAAACCTTGCTGAAAAAACAAAAAATGTTGTATTAAGACACCGTTGTAGAAATTTCCCTCCCGAGACATTAGAAGAAAAGATTGTAGCCTCAGCGGATGCAATGGCACATTTTTTGCCACCATTTTATTTCTGGATTGGAAAATATTCAAGCAGTAATTTTGCCAGTATATTAGAAAGAAACAACAAAAAAATTGAACGAGATTATCATGACAAAATATTTTTTGATGATGAAAAGAAAATGATAAAAGAACAATATGTTTTGTTGAAAAAATGGTTCAATTTCAAAATTCAATAAGGAGTTTTGAAAAAAAAATTCACCCCTTTAATTCCCCTCTGCCCAAAATACAAAACAAAAATCAAATTTTCTTAGCAATAAAACAAAGTTTAATAATTCAATAAAAATCGAGATAAAAAATTTACATCGCACAACAACGCTTGCCAGCGCTGTTCTGCTCCGTGTTGCTCCGCTACGCTCCGCTTTTATCACTTAACAACGAGTATCCGGCTGCGCAGATAAGGCTCCGCGCAAATTTTATTTATTCTTTTATTTATCAACAATAATAAGGTAAAATAAATAAAACTTCGGATACTCGTAAACGATGTGAAATGTTGCTCCGCTGCGCTCCGCTTTTATTTTGCACAACGCGCACGCTTGCCAACGCGCGTTAGATGAAATTGCTCGGACGCCAAAAAGTTATTTAAGCTGAAAGTGTTAAACTATTAAGATGAAACATTCACTAAAAACAGGATTTAGCTTTGGTTCAACCTCCGGAATAATAACAACGCTTGGATTAATGGTGGGTTTACATTCTGGAACACACTCAATGCTCGTGATCATCGGTGGTATATTGACAATAGCGATAGCAGATGCGTTTTCAGATGCTTTAGGCATACATATATCTGAAGAGTCAGAGAATAATCACACCACAAAAGAGATATGGGAATCAACAATCTCTACTTTTTTATCCAAACTTGTTTTTGCATTAATATTTGTTGTCCCCCTTTTGCTATTTCGACTCTCAACAGCAATTATTGTAAGTGTAATCTGGGGAATATTTCTGCTAGGTATTTTTAGTTTCTATATTGCCAAAGAGCAAAAAGCAAAGCCATGGAAAGTTGTGATGGAACATTTGATTATTGTGTTGGTGGTGATAGTCATAACACATTATGTAGGTGATTGGGTTGGTTCAACATTTGGTTAGGCATCCTCGCAACTCTCGTTCGCTATCGCTCACTCGGTGCTATCGCACTCGCACAACAGCGGATAAAAGGCTCCGCTACGCTCCGCTTTTATTTTACAACCATATGAGAACGGAATTTCAAGGACATCGAGTTGTTTGCAGTGCATTTATTGAAAAAAGTCAAAAAGTGCTTATTTTTATGGACCCGAAGTTTAAAGTTTGGCGTGTTCCTGGCGGCCGACCTGAACATGGGGAGAAACTGGAATATACACTTATCAGAGAAATGGAGGAAGAAACCGGCGTTAAGTTTGAAAGCCCAGAATTTGTCGGCTGGGGTCAAGATCAGCAGTTCAAGGTTGATGACCGACTTGAAACGTCGCGCCTCCTTATGTTTTTCCATGTTCAGCTCGGCCATAACCACGAATTAAAACTTGATCCTGCGGAAGCTGAAGACCATAAATGGGTGACGATTGATGAATTAAAAAACATTGAGAATAAAGAGGGCGCACTTTCTGATTTTTTTCAAAGACATCCTAATTTCGATATTGCAAAATAAAACATCATATAACACGGGATAAGCGGTGAAGGGCAAAAATTTGACTTATTTTTTCTCTTTTAGTATGATAAAAGCATAAATATAATAACATTATGCGCAAAATTGACTTAAAAAATGTAGTTTGGAAAGAAGGCAAATATTATGTGGCATGGAACCTCAATACTGCGGTTTCCAGTTTTGGTGATACCAAAAAAGAAGCCCTGGAGTGTTTGCAAGAAGCATTAGAACTGCATTTAGAAGATATTCCTGCCTCTAAAGTTAATAAAGTAGAGCGACCTGATTTGATTCCGCTAACTTTTAAATATGCCTAAACCGGTCTTGCTAAGTTTGATACTAAGAGTCCTTCGCCAAAAGGGCTTCTTTTTTGTCCGACAGAAAGGGTCGCACGGCCGTTTCCGCAAAACAGGCAACCCGACAAAAAACGTAACTATAAAAATGTCTAAAAAGGAAATTCCTTACGGCACTTTTCAGTCAATTTTGCTTCACTCTGGTTTAAATGAAAGTGAATTTTTTGAAGACGAGAAAAAATAAGTCAAACTTCGTATATCCCTAACGTTAGGCGAAATACATGTTTTTCTTCCGGCGACCGCTTCTTTTAAAAAGAATCTAATTTTGTTTTTCTTTATTTAATGAGGGGTATTAGGAATTTTCTTCGAAACTCTATTTCACATTGTAACTACACATCGCTATGTTTCTAGATTTTGCATTTGCTATTTTAACGTCCATTGTAGCCAAAACATACTTTGATATTTCAATAATATCTACAATATATTTTGGTATACTTTTTTCTATTTTGCCTGACATTGATTTTGTTATTTATAAAATATTTGGTATTCATCAAGATAAGGGCTACAAACATAGAGATCTTTTTCATTGTCCACTATTATATTTGCCGATCGGATTTGTCATATTATTCATATTTAGCAAAACTCTAGCAATTATTTTTTTAGTCATTTCAACCTTACACTTTTTGCATGACAGTATTGCCTATGGACGTGGCATAAAGTGGTTGTTCCCGTTTTCAAAAAATTCATTTGCTTTCGTGTATCTATATTCAAGAGTAGTTAAGGTTGGTCTTTGGCAGTGGGCATTTATTTTTAATAACAAAAACCTGGACGAATGGGATCAAAGAAAAACATATACATCAGCTAACATCGTGATATCTGGTTACGATTAAATCTTTCGCCAAATATGAAAAACCTCGAAAACCCAGAAAATCATATTGCCCTATTCAAGGGAAATACGATAAGACGAGCTATTTATCAGAAAGAATGGTGGTTTTCGGTTATTGACGTTATCGAAGTATTAACCAATACCGAAAGACCACGTAAATATTGGAGCGACCTTAAGAAAAAACTTATAAAAGAAGGGTATTTTGAAGTGTCCGAAAAAATCGGACAGTTGAAAATGGTCGCACCAGATGGCAAAATGCGCGAAACTGACAGCGCGACCACCGAAACTATGTTACGTATTATCCAATCCATCCCCTCGCCGAACGCCGAACCATTCAAGCGCTGGCTAGCAAAAGTTGGGTTTGGAAGAATTCAAGAAATAGAAGATCCAGAATTGGCGACAAGAAGGACAAAAATGCTTTATAAGCTTAAAGGTTATTCCGAAGATTGGATTGAGAAAAGAATGCGCGGGATCGCAATTCGCGAAGAGCTGACTGATGAGTGGAAAAAGCGTGAAATTAAGGAACAGAGAGAATTTGAGATTTTAACTGCTGAAATCTCCAAGGCTACTTTTGGCATGACACCTATCAAATATAAAGAGCATAAAGGATTAAAAAGAGAGAACTTACGTGACCACATGAATGATTTAGAATTAATCTTTTCAATGCTGGGCGAAGTGTCAACAACAAAGATAACCAGAGACCGAAACGCCAAAGGTTTTATTGAAAATAAAATTGCCGCCCAGAAAGGCGGACAAATCGCTGGCGATGCCAGACGAAAACTTGAATTAGAATCAGGCGGTAAAGTAATCACCAAAGAAAACTATTTAACCAAGCCTCAAAGCAGAAAAAAAATAAAAAATAGCCCCAAATAATGTTTTGCTTCGCAAAACAAAAACTTTTAATTACATCGTCTAACAGCTTGCCAGCGCGTTAGCAAAAATTCTGAATTCGCCTAGATGTAAAGATTTATATTTTTTAAAGGTTTTTAATATTATGGCAACTATAAAAGTTTTAATTGAAGGTTACGCAAAACCGCTTGATAAAGGTTGGAAAGCCAATTCAACTGTATGTTTAGTTACAGTCGGAGATAAAAAAATCATTACCGATCCTGGGTGTAACCGCGAAACATTACTAAAAGCATTAGATAATGAAAATCTAAAGACAGGTGATATTGATTATGTTTTTTTATCTCATCGCCACCCAGATCATATTTTGCTTGCTGGTCTTTTTGAAAACGCAAAATACATCACCTTTGATACTAACTTGATGTACAATAAAGATGTTCTTCTTGAGTTTGGGGAACATGTCTTAGGTGAAGATATTGAAATTGTTGATACTCCTGGACATGTAAACGAACATCTTTCTCTTGTAGTTGATACTCCCGAAGGCAAGGTTGCAATAGCAGGTGATGTAATTTGATGGCTTGATACAGAAGAACAATTGTTTGACCTAAATCAAAAAGACCATAATCAAGCGATTGATATGGACATGGAGACATTAGTTGAAAGCAGAAAAAAACTTTTAAAAAAAGCAGATTACATAATTCCCGGTCATGGAAAGAAGTTTAAGGCGGATAAATAGGGACGGCGAATTCAGAGCTCAAGCCCCGCTACGCTGCGCAACACATCGCATAACAGCTGCTTGATCTGAAATTTTTTCTAAAAGCTCCCCGAAGCCGAGATGATGCAGTTTGAAATTAATGCTGACGGAGTTAAGCTTAAATATCGTGGAAGAGAATATTTGACTCCGCATT
>JAHJXD010000058.1 GCA_018827685.1 Patescibacteria group bacterium | reverse complement strand
TAGTTATTGTGTAAAAATATTATTTTTCAGCGTAGATCAGCGTAATTATCAGCGTTTGATCAGCGGAAACTTGGCTTAAAGTATGAATTTTATAAATCACCAAAATTGTGGACAAATAATTTTTACACAGAAACTATTTAATAAAACTAAACAATTAGGTTCAGGCCGACGCAAATTTATATACTCAAAAAAACATTATATTAATCCCTTTTTTCAGCATAGAAAAGTGCTGGATTTAAACCGAGTAAGGCTTTCAAATAAAAACAAACTTATTATTTTTGCCGTTATTATCGTAATTTCAATTCTGGTTTGGCTCTTATTTTTTTCAACTCTGTTTAAAATTAAAACGATAGAAATAAGCGGCGCCAATGGCAACATGTCGGGCGAAATAGAATCAATTGCTCGCGGCTTAACGGAAAATCGCCTAATTGGAAAAAATAATTTATTACTTTATAATAAAAGCGATTTAAACGAAATTTTAAACGAAAAATACTATCTAGATAATTTAATCATTCAAAGAAAATTATTTCACACTTTGACCATAAATTTGCGCGAAAAACAACCAACTGCAGTGTGGCGCGAAGACGAACAATATTATTATATAGACTGCGATGGTAATATTATAAATCAAACCGATCCTTTAAACATTAATAACCAGAGCTATCCATTGATAGAAAATTTGACCACCATTAAGATAGACGGACGCAAAGCCAATATAAATAAAGAGGCGATAGATTATATTTTAAATTTATTTAATGAATTCAAAGGAAAAAAATATAATTTTGAAATTGAAAGATTTATTATTGATAAAGATGTTAACACGGTAAAAATGGCAATTTTATCCGGACCAAAAATTTATTTTAATATAAAAATGTCCGCGGTAGAGCAGACAGCTAAACTTGACTTAATAATTAAAAATAATTTAAAAAATGATGTTAAAACCATTAAAGAATATGTTGATCTAAGGTATGCTAATAATGTTTACATGAAGTAATGAGATGGTTTCCAAACTATTTCTGCCGCAAGGCTGCAGTCCCAAAATAATAAAAATTATTTTAATAAATCCATTAAAATTTAAAACAAAACAGGCATGTAGATACTGGTTAGGGGTTTAAATTTTAATGCATCAATAAACTTATGGAGAGAATTTTTAAAACATTATTTGTTTTAGGAATAATGGTATTTTGCATGCTAATTGTTTTTTTATTTTTACTTGTATTAAAACTTATCTTATTGTTTAATCCGCAAATCAATCTTTTGGGTATGTTAATACAATAATAGGGACAGTCCCGTAATAGCAAATTATCGCGGTATTATTAAAATATGATATAATACGTTTATTAATCTATATTATGCGAAGTGTTAATATGCATAATACTCTTATGGAGCGACAGTCCCCTTATATCAAGCTATGCTTAATAGTAAATCAATTATAAAATATTTAAACGATTTTCTTGATTATTTAGAAATTGAGAAGGGCTTGGCTAACAAAACTCAAGAAAATTATTCCAGATTTTTAAATAAGTTTTTTGAATGGCTAAAAAATAATAAATTAGCCGACCTTAAGCCATCGAAACTTTCTTTATCTTTAATTTCAAAATATAGAATTTTTTTAGCAAGACATATTGATCAACAAACAAAAAAAACTTTAAAAAAATCTACGCAAAATTATTATTTAATAGCCTTGCGCAGTCTGTTGGAATTCTTTATAGAAAAAAAAATAGCTTCTCTGTCCCCTACTCAGATCAAACTGGCTAAAGATAAATCAGACAAAGAAATAAAATTTTTAAACCTTGAACAAATGGAAAAATTACTACTGGCGCCGAACACGGAAAAAATCATTGGTCTTCGAGATCGGGCGATTTTGGAATGCCTCTTTTCCACGGGTTTACGCGTAGCCGAGCTGATTAGCTTAAATTGCGAGCAGATTAAAATAAAAAAACTTATAAAAAGTCTGGAAATTTCCGTGGTCGGTAAAGGCGACAAAATAAGAACCGTATATTTTTCAGAAAGATCTGTCTCGTGGTTAAAAAAATATTTAGAAAAACGAAACGATTTGGATAAAGCTTTATTTATAAATTACAAACCAGGCGAGGATAAAAAAAATAATTCCAGACGTTTAACAACTAAAAGCATTGAAGATATAGTTAAAAAATACATAAAAATAGCCGGGTTGCCGGTAATGGCGACTCCGCATACTATTAGACATTCTTATGCCACTGATTTACTAACCCAGGGCGTTGATTTAAGAATGGTTCAAGAATTTTTAGGCCATAAAAATATCATAACTACGCAGATATATACTCATGTTACCAACTTGCAACTAAAAAATATCCATAAACAATTCCACGGTGGCAACAAATTAAAAAATTAAGGGACTTTCAGCCACAGTCCCATTAAGGCAAATACTCCAATGGGTTAACCGGCACGCCATTCAAACGAACTTCAAAATGCAGATGCGGTCCTGTGGTTAATGAACCAGCTCCGTTCGTGCCAGGCATGCCGCCGGTAAGGCCAATAGCCTGTCCCTGAACCACATATTCATCTGTTTGAACATATATCTTTGACACATGCCCATAAACCGTAGCAAAGCCGTTACCATGGACTATCATGATATAACTATAGCCTTTTCCGGCGTTTTTAGCTATAGCCACATAGCCTGAAGCCACCGCCCTTAGAGTGCTGCCTTGACCGGCCCTAATATCTATGGCTGGATGTTCAAAAATATAGCGGAACGGATAATCAGGATCATGAAAATACGCCGTGATGGTATTCTTCGGTACAGGCCAAATAAAACCAGCGTCATTAAATTCTAATTTTTTGCCGGCAATTTTTGATAATTTGGCTCTAACAATTTTTTCCAAACTAACGATATCTGATTCAGCTTGCTGCTGTTCTCGCTTAGCTAATTTTAATAACCTTTGATATTCTCTTTCTGAATATTTAGTCTGATCTAAAATATAAACTTTATTTTGCTGCTCTGAGACTAAATCAACCTTTTTACCTTCAAGCTCTACTTTTAGTCCGGATAATTCGCGCTTTTTTCCATTTAAATTTTTTTGCTGGCCTTCCAAATCTTTTTTATATTGTTTTAAAGTATCTAAACTTTGGCTAATTTCTTTATTTATATCTTCTAAATATTTAACCTGGCTGACAAAATCATTTAAAGTGCCGTTAAGCAATAATATTTCCAAGGTTGATTTATCGTCTTGCTGCTGCATTAACCTGACGACTGAAGCAATATGTTCTTTTTGGCTTAAAATTTGCTTATCCTTGTCTTTAATTTCAAGGTTAATCTTATCTATCTCTAGGCTCGTCCGATCAATTTCAGTCTGCGCGCTTTCAATATCTAGGGCGGCTTTAGCTAAACGATTTTCTAAAATTGCCAGCTGATTATTTAAATTAGCTTTTTCGCCTTGTTTTTGCTTAATTAATCCTTCATAAACCGCTTGCTGGTCTTGTATTTTTTTAATTCTATCTTTTTTATCCTGAATATCTTTATTTATCTGCTCAACTTCTTCATTTTGGTCAACTTTAATTTGCGCATAAGTAAAATTAGCCGTATTTACCAATAGGCCTAAAAATAATATAGGAAAAATAAATTTAATAATTTTTGTCATAAAATAATTACATTGTCATCGCGAGGACAAGGCTTTTTACTTCTAACTTTTTACTTCTTGCAATTTTTCAATTCCCTGTTTTATTCTTTTTAAACTTTTTTCTTTACCCAAAACTTCAGCTACTTCAAATGGTCCTGGGCTGGCTTGCCTGCCTGTTAATGCCGCGCGCATGGGCCAAAGATAATCCCCTACTTTTAATTCTTTAATTTTTAAATAACTTATAATCGCTTCTTCAATGCTGTTATCAGTCCATTCCGCGTTAGGAATTTTTTCCAATAATTCAAATACAATTTGCAAATTTATTTTTACTTGTTCTGGGGTTAATTTTTTCCAGATTAATAATTTTGACATGTAATCAAGTTGATCTTCAAAGAAAAACTTAGTCAACTCCCCTGTCTCCGAAAGCTTTTTAAGTCTTTTTTGTTCTAAACCTACAACTTTTTTTATATATTCAAAATTT
>JAHJXD010000057.1 GCA_018827685.1 Patescibacteria group bacterium | reverse complement strand
ATAAATTTTATATTTATCCGTGGGAGTTGTGATTTTTTCTTGGTCTGGAAATAAAATTTTATGTCTATTAAAAATAAAATATGCAAAATATTAAAATAACCGTGGATAAAAGCCATATTTTTACATTAGGCGAAAAGATGTATCGCGAAAGTATTGAATTTATACGCGAATTGGTTAATAACGCCTATGACGCTGACGCAACAGAAGTGTTTGTTAATATTAATGATAATAAAATTGTAATAGAAGATGATGGGAGCGGAATGAATGAAAATGGAATGGAACAATTTTTTATTATTGGCAACGAGGAAAAGAAAATAAGAAATGTCTCCCCGCGTTTTGGCAGAAAAAGAATCGGCCAGTTTGGCATTGGAAAATTTTCCGCTTTATCTTTGGCAGAACAATTTATTATCCAAAGCGTAAAAGGCAAATATAAATATTCAGTTACATTTGACAAAGATGACTGGCAGAAATCAGAACATTGGTCTTTGCCAATCACAAAAGAAGAAATTAGCCCTTTTGACAAAGAAGGCACGCGGGTAATTTTGAATAAATTAACAAAAAAAATCAGCTTGAATGAAACTGAAAAATATTTAAAACAATCAGTGCCAATAAGGGCTAAAAAATTCAGCATTTATTTGAATAATAAAAAAATAACCGCAAAATTTGTAACAGGAAAAATTATTCCGATTCAAGTAAAAACACTTTATGGACAAATTGAAGGTGAAATTATTATTGCTTTAAATTCCGGAGACGTTGATGAGCCAGGCATAGAATGCAGAGTCAAACAAGTTTTTATTAAACGTTCTTTGTTTGGCTTGGATAAAAAATATCATCAAGGAATAGCGCGGATTACTGGAAATGTTAATGCTGATTTTTTACCTTTAATTTCAAGCCGCAGCGATTTTATTATTGATTCGCCTGAATATAAACTTTTTTATCAGTTAATGAATGTAAAATTAGATGTTGTATTAAGCGACATTAAAAATCAGCGCGAAACTAAAAATATTAAAAAAATTACAAAAGAGCTTCAGGAGGTTATGCAGAATATTAGAGAATCATTATCTTTAAATCCTGATTTTATCCCTCAAGGCAAAGCAGTAACAAGATTAAAAAAACAAGGAAAACAAGAAATAGCCGCGGCAGGCATTAATTTATCGCAAGTAGAAACAGATAAAAAAAATAATTTAAACCAGCAAGACAGTGGAAACCAACCGTCTGAAAAACAAGAAGATAAAAAAGAACAAGAAGAAGAAAAAGAAAAAATAGATGTTAAGCCATTAATAATGAAAAAAATTAGATTGCAAAAATTAGGCATTTCATGTGGCATTGTAAGTTTGGGCGAGCAAGGGCCTGAAGTGGTTAGCCA
This sequence comes from Patescibacteria group bacterium, assembly GCA_018827685.1. Classification (GTDB taxonomy): domain Bacteria; phylum Patescibacteriota; class Patescibacteriia; order Patescibacteriales; family GWC2-42-12; genus JACPHD01. The sequence continues at coordinate 6,863 of JAHJXD010000057.1, read as the reverse complement.
AGGAAACGCTGTTTACATTAATCAAGATCACCCTATTTATCAAAAATTTTACAAAATTGGGTGTCCAGAATGATGTGGACTAATACACATCCGTGTCATTGCTTTTATTTTAAAATTAAACTAAACTATAAAATAAGAAATAACTTTATCCACACTTTGGCAGGTGTTATTAATTGGGCCACAATCCTTAATTTATGTCTGATAATATTTTACAAAAATTACTTAAGCCAAGCGCTCGCGGCAAAATCTGGTGGGTTTTTAGTTGTGTTATAATTTTAGTTTTAGTAACATCATTAATTGATTTCGGCAGCTACTATAATAAAGCGGTGGATAAATTTAAAGCACCTTTTCCGCATGTTAAGGAAGTGCCTTTTAGATTGGGGTTGGATTTGCTCGGCGGCACGCAGTTAATTTATCAAGCTGATGTTTCAGCCCTGTCATCTGTTGAAAAAGGCAACGCGGTTGAAGGCGTGCGCAATGTAATTGAAAGAAGAATTAATGTTTTTGGCGTTTCTGAGCCTAATGTGCAAATTAATCGCACTTCTGGAGGTGATTATAGGATTATCGTGGAAATGGCCGGCATTAAAGATGTTAATCAAGCTATTAAAATGATCGGTGAAACTCCTTTACTTGAATTTAAAGAGCAGAATAATGAAATTAGAAAAATGACGCCTGAAGAAACTAAGAAGCTTGAAGATTATAATAAAACGGCTGAAAAACAAGCTACCGAGGTTTTAGGCAAAGTTATTTCCGGCGGTGATTTTAAAGCCTTGGCCTTGGCTTTTAGTCAAGATGAAAAAACTAAAGCCTTGGGCGGCGATTTAGGCTGGATTATAGAAAAAGACAATCAAGAAGTATATAATTTGGCTAAAAATATTGCAGCTGGAAAAATTAGCACTGATTTAGGGCGCGTAGTTGGCGGTTTTGAAATTATTAAAGTTGAAGACAGAAAAGTAAAAATTAATCCTTTTACTAATACTGAAGAAAAAGAAGTTAAAGCTTCGCATCTGTTGATTTGCTATACCAACATAACCGGTTGTGAAAGCGGCTTAACTAAAGAGCAGGCTTTGGCTAAAATTAATAAATTAAAGCAGCAGGCCACTCTGACTAATTTTAAAGATTTAGTTAAGCAAAATTCAACCGAACCAGGCGCGCGCGAAACAGGCGGTGAATTAGGCTGGTTTGGCGCTGGCATTATGGTTAAGCCATTTGAAGATCAAGTTTTTAAGCAGGCGGTTGGAACGATTTCCGCGCCAGTGGAAACTGAATTTGGTTGGCATTTAATTTATAAGCAAGAAGAAAGAAAAGTTGAAGAAATCAAGGCTAGCCATATTTTTATTAAAAATATGACCAAAGAAGATATAATTGGAAAGCAGACTGAATGGAAAAATACTGAGCTTACTGGAAAGAATTTAAAGTCAGCCGCGGTGGAATTTAATTCCCGGGACGGCTCGCCGGAAGTGTCGTTAGTTTTTGATGATCAGGGCGCAAAAATGTTTGAGGATATTACGGCGCGGAATATCAGCAAGCCGGTAGCGATTTATTTAGACGGCTATCCAATCAGCGTACCCAAGGTTAATGAAAAAATTACCGGCGGCAAAGCCGTGATTTCCGGAAAATTCGATATTACCGAAGCAAAAGTATTAACGCAAAGGCTTAACGCCGGCGCTTTGCCTGTGCCGATTGAACTGGTTAGTCAGCAGACCATCGGAGCAAGCCTGGGTCAACAGTCAGTAACCGACAGTATGAAAGCCGGCCTAATTGGTTTCATTGTTATTGTTTTATTCATGATTCTTTTTTATAGACTGCCAGGACTGATGGCGGTTTTTGCTTTAATAGTTTATAGTTTATTAGTGTTCGCCATCTTTAAAATTGGTTTTTCCATGGCCGCTTTATTATTAGTCGGCATTTTTCTCTTAATCGGCATCACGATTAACAGTTGGTTTATTTTGTTTGCTTTTTTAAGTTATATTTTGTTGTATTTCATAGGCGGTTTATCGCCCGTAACTTTAACTTTAGCCGGACTGACCGGAGCTATTGTTTCCGTGGGCATGGCCGTGGACGCTAATATTTTAATTTTTGCTAGAATGAAAGAGGAAATCGCCAATGGCCAACCGCTAAGTCTGGCTATTGAAAACGGCTTTAAGCGCGCTTGGCCGTCAATTAGGGATAGTAATTTTAATACCCTAATTACTTGTTTTATTCTTATTATGTTCACTACCAGCGCGGTTAAGGGTTTTGCCATAACTCTTGGCTTGGGCGTTATTATTTCCATGTTTACCGCTATCTTTATCACCAGAAATTTTTTAAATTTAATACCGTCGGCTTGGTTAGAAAAACGGCATGGACTGATAACGACTATAAAGAAATGAAATATGTCTAATTTTAAGATAATTCAAAAAAGAAATATTTGGTTGGGGATTTCAGCCGCTTTGTTTGTTGTCTGCTTAGCCGCTCTTTTAACATGGGGCTTAAAATTAGGTATTGATTTTACAGGCGGCAGTTTATTAGAAATTAAATTTATTGGTTCAAGGCCAACGGTAAATCAGACAGAAACAGGTTTAGCTGATTTAAGATTAAGCAGCTTAATAGTTCAGCCGGTAGGCGAGCAGAATATGATGTTAAAATTTCAGGAAACAACTGAAGAAATCCATCAGGCTATTTTAGACAAATTGAATGAGTTGGTAAAAAAAGACAATCAAAATAATTTAATAGAGGAACAACGTTTTGAATCAGTAGGACCGTCGATTGGCGAGGAATTAAAAATCAAATCGCTTTGGGCTATATTTTTTGTCTTGCTGGCCATGTTGGCTTATATCACCTACGTTTTTAGGAAAATTTCTCGGCCAGTGGCTTCATGGAAATACGCTTTGTCCGCGATTATAGCCCTGTTCCATGATGCGGTTATTACTGTGGGCATTTTCGCGATTTTAGGCAGATTTTACAATATAGAAATTAATATAGCTTTTGTGGCCGCGGTTTTAACCGTTATTGGTTATTCGGTCCATGATTCTATTGTAGTTTTTGATCGTATTCGCGAGAATCTGCCTAAAAGCGATTTTGATTTTGAAAATACGGTTAATGTAAGCTTAAATCAAACCCTAATCCGTTCTATAAATACTTCAATGACAGTGTTGTTTGTTTTGGTTTCTATAATCATTTTCGGCGGAGCCAATATAAGAACTTTTGTCTTAGCTTTAGCTATTGGTATTTTTATTGGCACTTATTCTTCTATTTTCGTGGCCTCGCCGATTTTAGTGGTTTGGGAAAAATGGAGGACAAGATAAAAAGTTTATAAAGTTAAAAATTTATAAAGTTTATAAATTTTTAATTTTGTAAATTAATCAATCTTTAAAAAAAGGAGGTGAAAATGAACAAAAGAGTGAACGAAAGAATTTCGTGGTTTCAAAAAGAGTTGGCTAAGCAGGCATCTTGCCGCTTAACCGATGAAAAAATTGTGGAAATTAAAGAAGGAGGTAAAGGAGGTGAAGGTGAAAAGGAAAAGTGGGAAGACGGTTCCGGACTTTCAGCCGGAGTCCATTTTGGCGCAGGGCATTATTAAAGCGGAAAAGGAAATAAAAGAGGAGGTGAGGCGATAGTAAAAACAACGGGCATTGGGAGTTAAACGTTGAATATTCAATGAATATTCCAGCGTTTTCCCCAGTGCCCATTTTAATTTTGTGGCACTGTGTTTGAATTATGTGGTGAATTTGATTTTTTTGACAAATAGGGTAATTTTAAGGTAAGCTAAGAGAATAATAATAAATAGATTGATTATAATGTTAAATAAATTTTTTGGAAAATTTTCTAAAGATTTGGGCATTGACCTTGGCACGGTTAACACTCTGGTTTATACTTCGGACAAAGGAATTGTGATTAACCAACCTTCGGTTGTGGCGGTTAACTTGCGCACTGATGAAATTTTATGCGTGGGAGAGGAAGCCAAAAAAATGTTAGGTAAAACCCCGCCGCATATTCAGGCTATTAAACCTTTGGTGGACGGCGTGATTTCTGATTTTGAAGTTACGGAAAAAATGCTTAAATATTTTATTGATAAAGTGCATGCCGAGCGTTTTACTTTAGTGCCGCGTCCGCGAGTAGTTATCGGCATTCCTTTGGATATTACTGAAGTGGAAAAAAAAGCAGTTGAAGACGCGGCTAAATCAGCCGGAGCGCGTGAAGTTTTTTTGATTGAGCAATCCATGGCAGCGGCGATTGGCACCCGCCTTGACGTTACCAGCGCCCAAGCCGCTATGGTGGTTGATATTGGCGGGGGTATGACTGAAATCGCGGTTATTTCTTTGGGCGGAGTGGTCACTTGGAAAACTTTGCGTTTGGCCGGCAACGCGCTGGATAATGATATCATCCAGTATGTGCGTGAAGAATTTAATATTTTAATCGGCGAACAAGTGGCGGAAAACATAAAAATCAAAATTGGTTCGGTCGCGCCGTTAAAAGAATCAATGGAGATGTCGCTTCGCGGTCGGGATTTAATTAATGGTTTGCCTAAAGAAGTGATGATAACCGATAGCCAGGTCAGAGAAGCCATGCAGAGAATTATCAGGCAAATTATAGAAAACATAAAAATAACCTTGGAAACCACGCCGCCGGAATTAGTTGCGGATATTTATGAACATGGCATTGTTTTAACTGGTGGCGGAGCTCTGCTTCGCGGCTTGGATAAAGAAATCGCCCAAGCCACTAAAATTCCGGTCAGGGTGGCTGAAGATCCTTTAACCTGCGTGGTTAGAGGTACTGGCATGCTGCTGGCTGATCCTGCCTTGCTCGCCAAAGTGCTGTCGCCGGCCAGGGAAGAATACTGATGAACTCATATTGGGTTTATTCTGTAAGCCGTAGAAAATATTTATTTTCTCGTTGCGGAACTCGCTACGCTCAAACAGTCCTCGCCTCAAAAATAAATATTTTCTACGGCTTACTTTAGATAAAAATACAGATAATCCGATTAGTATGCTGAAACTAAATATAAAAAAGTATATTATTATCGCCACAGTCATCCTACTGCTTATTTTTTTGCATTATGTCAAGCTGTTAAGGCCGATAGAATCTTTTTTAAATCAGCACCTTAAACCGATTTTTAGCAGTTTTTATTCTTTAAGCGCCAATATAAATAAAACTTATTTAACAGAGACGCAAAAACAAGATTTAGCGGCTGAATTAAAACAAGCTGAAGAAAAAATCAATCAATTAATCGCTGAAAATGTCAAGTTAAGATTTTTAGAAGAAGAAAATTTGGTTTTAAGAAAGCATTTGAATTTTTTCAATAAAGACAATCGGCGTTATTTAATGTCTAATATTATTTCCCGCGGCGAATTAATTGGTGCGAGCAGCCAAGGCAACCAATCAGTTTTGATTGACAAGGGTTGGGCTGATGGCTTATTTGCCGGCATGGCGGCTATTAGTTCAACAGCTTACGGCACTTCAAGCCAAGGCGTGATTATCGGTAAAATTGTTAATGTTAAAGAGCATATCGCGGAAGTTTATTTGGTAACTAATAAAAATTGCAAATTAGCAGCGTCAATTTTTGGAGAAAATAAAACTTCCGGTATTGCCTCCGGAGAACTTGATTTAACGGTTAAAATGAATTTTATACCCCAAACGGAAAATATTAAAGCCGGAGATGTTGTGGCTACGTCAGGCTTAGAACAAAACATACCGCAAGGTTTGATAATCGGTCGGGTGACTAAGGTTAATAAAGAAAATAATGAAGTTTGGCAAACTGCCACCATTGAACCAATGGTTGATTTGGACACTTTGTCAATCGTTTCAATTTTGTTGCCGTAAAAGATTTATTAAGCCCCTTTATTAAAGGGGCAGCCCCGACCATAGGGAGGGGCGGGGATTTGTAATTTCGTCTATGAAATATACTTTGTTATTGTTCGCCATCAGATAAATCCCCCTAACCCCCTTTGTTAAAGGGGGCTTAACTATATGCCCATAGAAAAATTACTTCAAAAAAATTTTGATTTGACTTCATTCACAACTTTGCGCATCCGCGGCCAAGCTGAATTTTTTATAATAATAAACAATAAACAGGAGTTGGTAAAAGCCATAGCCTGGGCTAAGGCCAAAAAATTACCATTAGTCATTTTAGCAGGAGGCAGTAATATTGTAATTGTTAGAAAAAAAATTAAAGGTTTGGTTTTAAAAATTTCCGGCGAGCGTTATATTATTAATAAAAATTATTTAATTTGTTGGGCCGGTACAGGCTTGACTAAGCTATCTAAAATTTCCGCGTTAGCCGGCCTAACCGGGCTAGAGTGGTCTTTTGGCATGCCTGGCAGCATAGGTGGCGCAGTAAGGGGAAACGCCGGAGCCTATGGATTTGATATGTCCAATCTCGTAGCTGAAGTTGAGGCTTACGATTTAATTAAAAAGCGGTTCGTAAAATTAAAAAAGCAAGCATGTAATTTTAGTTATCGCAACTCAATATTTAAAAAAAGAAAAAATTTATTAATCGTCGGCGTTAAATTGAAATTAGCCAAAGGCGTATCTAAAGAGATCAAAGCCTTGAGCCAGAAAAATTTTGATCATCGTTTTAGAGCTAACCCCAAAGAGCCGAGCGCCGGCTGTGTTTTTAAAAATTTGGAATATAAAAAAGTTATAAAACAAAACAAGAGGTTGGCCGAAGATTTAGCGGCTAAAGGCTTGGTTAGGGGCGGTAAAATCGGCGCGGCCTATTTAATTGATCAGCTTGGGCTTAAAGGTAAAACCGCGGGTCAAGCTAAAGTTAGCGAAAAGCATGCTAATTTCATAATAAATATTGGTAAAGCCAAATCTAAAGACGTTATTAAGCTTATAAATTTAATAAAAAGAAAAATTAAACATAAATATAAAATTAATTT
>JAHJXD010000056.1 GCA_018827685.1 Patescibacteria group bacterium | reverse complement strand
ATATTTTTTAAAATAATTAAAATCAGCAAAACATAAATAGTTAGTCCGATTAATCCTAATTCTATTGCCAAGCGCAGATAATCATTATGAGCTTCATAAGAGCCAGTGTAAAAACCCGTTGCTTTTAAACATTCTTGTTCAAAACTGCCAATTCCATGGCCTAAAAATGGTTTTTTCCAAAAAACATCCGCCATTTCTTGCCAAAGCTCTATTCGCCAAGAAATTGAAGAATTATGATTTAATGAAAAACTTTCTATTATTCGTCGGCTTGGGTTAAAATTAAGAAAATAGGATGAATTATAATTTGGAAAAAATAAATCAACGCTTACAATTAAAATAATAAATAAAATAATGGTGATTAAACTTTTGAATAATAATTTTCTGTATTTTAAAATTCCAAGAAGCAGAAGAATAGTCGCGAAAGCCAACCACGCGCCTCTTGAATAAGTAAAAACAAGCAATATAAAATTTAAAATAATAAAAAGTAAATAAAGAATTTTGGTTTTCTGGTTTTCCTCTGTAATAAAAAAATAAATAAGCAAAGTTAAAATAATAACTAAGAAATATGAAAAAGCATTTGGATGGGCAAAACTGCCGTAAATTCTTAAAAAACCAGATTCATCCGCAAGCCCTGTTTTAGCAATAATTTGCCATAAACCAAAAAAGAATGGAATAATAGCCGAAACAAGAAAGATCTTTCGCGCAAGTTGTAAATCGTATTTTGTTTTAATTAAATTAAAAGTTAAAAAATAAATCGCGAAAAAACTGCATATTCTTACCAATTCTTCTAAAGCAGCGAATTGGTTTTGGGAATATAAAATGCTTATTAAAGAAATAAATAAAAATAAAAAAATAATCAGAATATTGGGTGTTTTAAAAATTTCTTTTGTTTTCGCGATTATCCAGCATAGAGTGAATACAAGAATAAATATGCCTAAAACAGCTCCAAAATTTAAAGTAAAATAATCTTTTACAGTAAAAATATCCCATTCTCTAAAATAGTCCAGTCCTACCCTTAGAATAATTAAAATAAAAAGTCCTATTTTATAATTTAAAATAAAAATAGTTGTTAAAACAAAAAGACTTAATAGCGCGAAGTTTGTTAAAATTCCTTTTGCGTTAAGAAAAGTATTTAAAAACATAAATAATAGCGCGCATAAACATAGTAAAAAAAATTGAATTTTTCGAAGTTTGTTCATAGTATTAGACTGTAGAAAAATAGCTAAAAAAACATTTATCTAATAATAACATAAGAATATATTTTGACAAAATAAAAATATGATTAAAATTAGTCTTATTTCCATCGGGCCAAAAGCAGGAATGGCTCATTATATTTCAGGATTGGCCAACGCGTTGTCAAAGCATACGAAAGTTACAGTAGTTGTTGCTGATTATTTAGATAAAGAATATTTTAACCAAGATATAAAAATTATTAAGATTAAAACAGGGAAAACCCGCAAACAAGTTTTATTAAACAGTTTTAATATTTTTAATTTTTATAAAATTTGGAGAATATTCAAAAAATTAGATTGCGATGTCGCGCATTTTGTTTCTCCGCATCCTTGGAATTTTTTAGTAAGTTTTTTTATTAAACAACCGATTGTTTATACTGTGCATGATCCTGCGCCACATTTAGGCGAGAATTCAATAGTGGCCTTTTTTTATCAATTGATGGTTGGCAGAGCCAAAAAAATTATTGTTCATAGTAAAATCCATAAAGAATATTTTTTAAAAAAAGGTTTTTTCGAAAAAAGAGTTTTTCAAATTCAGCATGGCGATTATTCTTTTTTAGTAAAATGGCAAAAGCCGGAAATAAAAGAAGAAAATAATATTTTATTTTTTGGCAGAATTGAAAAGTATAAAGGAATAAAATATCTTCTTGAAGCATTTTATTTAGTTCAAAAAGAAATACCGCGCGTTAAATTAGTTATTGCCGGACAAGGCGATTTAAGTTCATATGATTTGATCAAACAGTCTTCCAATATTGAAATTTTAAATTATTTTATTCCTGATTCTCAAATAGCAGAACTTTTTCAAAAAGCAAAATTGGCGGTCTTGCCTTATATAGAGGCGACACAATCAGGAGTTATTTCCATTGCTTATGCATTTAAAAAACCGGTTGTTGCTACTCTTGTTGGAGGTTTGCCAGAGTTAGTTGAAGATGGAAAAACCGGTTATTTGGTTAAGCCATTTGACAGCCGCGCTTTGGCGCAAGCAATAATTAAAATTTTAGAAGATGATGAAACGCGCACAACAATGGGAAAAAATGGATTTGAAAAAATGAAAAAAGAATTATCTTGGGATAAAATTGCCAGTAAAACCATTGAGGTTTATAATAATTGTTTATATAAAAAAGCTTAAAATTAGCCAATATCTATGCGCTTGACTTATTGATGTTTTAATGGTAAGTTAATTTAATTTTAAAATTTATAGGGACAGTCCCTTTATAGTAAAAATATATGAACAATAAAAAAATAATTTTTTCACTAAGCCTTCTGGTTTTTGTAGCTGTTTTATCCGTTTCAGGAGTTAATAGTAAAACAAAACCATACTATTCGGGCGATGCCATTATTTATAATGGAAACTTGATTGTAGGTTCAACTAATATGGGAGTTGCCGAATTATTTAAATTGCAAGGTAAAAATTTAATTAAAGCCGCGGAAATAAAGTCATTGGCAACCAGCCAGTCTGGCGATAAAGATGATTTTTATGATTTGGCTCTTAGTGAAGAGAGTAATAAATTATTTATTTATTTGGTCGATGGTCGGTATATTTACAAATATGATATTTCTGATTTGGCGCAGCCATCTTTAGTTGATAAAATAAAAGATAATTCTTGGGATTATTTTTTAGCCATAGATAAAATTGGGGATAAAATTATAACCATGGGAGCCAAAGGGGTTAAAGTTTGGAATAAGGATGAACAAATAATAAATTCTTATAGCCTGACTAATAAAAAACATCCCTACAATATTAATTATAATGATAACAGCGATTATATAATTGATGTAGACAATAACGTTTTAAAAATTTTTAATAAAAACAGCAGAAGTTTTGTTTCTCAAACCGCGATACAATCCGAGGAAGATCATAATAGAAAGTCTTTTAATGATCTGGCTTTGGGCAGGCTTTATCTGGCAGACGATCAAGCGCTAAAGATGTATGATTTAAACGGCAGTTTAATAACTAGTTTTAAGCATATTTCAACTCGAGGTTATGACGTTGATGGGCAGGCTGATAAAAATTATCTATATTTTACCGATGGTTATGGCGTGGTTAAATTTAATAAAGATAATTTAAAACCGCTTGCATGGACATATACTACTAATTTAGCCGTTAATAATGGCTGGGCTATGGGCCTTAAAGTACTGAACCAAAACCACAAGGACAAGCTAGTTGTTTTTAACAATAGCTCTATCATAGTCTTGGATGAAAATTTAAAATTAATAAGTTACATAGTTGCTACCGAAGCAGATAAACAACCGCAGGAAGAGTTATTTTTAAATTTGGATAAAAACAGGGCGGCTGCCAATTCATTAATTTCTTTGCACGGCGGAGGTTATGCTGTTAGGGAAGAACTAATAATAACTTTCGCGAATCAAGTTTATTCGGCAAAAACCGATAATATCGGAAGATTCACAAAAATTATTACCGTGCCGTCGGTTCTACCCGTTAAAACCGATATAAAAGTGGTTGGTAAATATTCTGGACAAAGCTACAGTATTGGTTTTGCGATAGAATAATATGGGACAGTCCCAATATGCAAATATGAAAATATATTTAATCGGACAAAAAGGCATACCGGCTAAATTTGGCGGAGTAGAAAAGCATGTTGAAGAATTATCCACACGCTTAGTTAAGGCCGGGCATGAGGTTTTCGTTTATACCCGACCCAATTATACTGATAAAAATTTAAAAAAATATCAGGGCGTTAACTTAATCAGTTTATCAACTATTCCGACTAAACATTTAGACGCCATTACTCATACTTTTCGCGCTTGTTTGGATTTAATAAAGCGCGATGTTGATATTATACATTTTCATTCCATCGGCCCATCGTTTTTAATTTGGCTGGTGAAATTATTAAATCCTGGCATTCCGGTTGTTTTTACTTTTCACACTAAATGCTATGAACATAAGAAATGGGGTTTACTGGCAAAAATGTACTTGAAGTTGAGCGAAGCAACCGCCTGTCATTTGGCTGATAGAATAATTGTGGTTTCACCTTCGCTGGCCGACTATGCTTTGGCTAAATATAAGATGAACGCGACTTACATCCCCAACGGAGTAAGCCTGCCTAAAATTGTTAAAGCCGATAAGATAAAAAAATGGGGATTAAAAAAAGACGATTATATTTTAACGGTTACTAGATTGGTCGGCCACAAAGGTGTACAATATTTAATAGAAGCTTATAACAATCTAAAAACTAAAAAGAAATTAGTAATAGTAGGCGACGGTGTTTACACGGACGATTATGTGAAAAAGCTAAAAGCCGCGGCTCAAACTAATAAAAATATAATTTTTACCGACAACCAAGTTGGTCGCGAGTTAGCTGAATTATTTTCTAATGCTTATGTTTTTGTCCAACCATCAGAATCAGAGGGTCTATCTATCGCTTTGCTTGAAGCCATGGCTTATAAAAATTGCGCTCTGGTAAGCGATATCAGAGAGAATACCGATGTTATTAAAAATTGCGGTATTGCTTTCAAAAATAAAAATATTAAAAGTTTGCGAATGAAATTATCATATTTGCTAAAACACCCTGAATTGGTAAAAAAGTATGGTCAATCAGCCAGATTAAGAGTTGGCAAAAATTATAATTGGTCTGAATTAATTTTTTCTACCATAAAAATTTATCGTCAAATTTTAACCCATGCGCAGCCGCATTATTTTTTTAAATTAAAGTTAGTTAGAAGAATAATAACCATGTTTATGCTATGACTTTATATATCAATACCACGCAAAACAATTTAATTGAAATTAGCTTAAAAGATAAAAATAAGTTGGTGGCGGTTAAAAAAATCAAGTCGCATCGCACTCAAGCTGAAAAACTTTTGCCGGCCATAGAAAAACTGCTTAAAGCCAATAAATTAAAATTAAGCAATTTGAGGAACATAGAGGTGGAAAACCAGGCAGGCTCGTTTACTTGTCTGCGTATCGGCGTGGTTACTGCCAATGCGCTGGCATACGCGCTGGGCATTCCGGTGGCAGGAACAGGAAGCCAAGAATTAAAAGCTAAAAGTCAAAAGTTTTCTGTAGTAGAGCCCATATATGACAAGGAGCCGGAAATAACGGCAAAGAAACATTTTAGTTAGGGACTGTGGATAAATATGTTGATAACTGAGTAAAAAAAATTTATAATATTTCAGACAGAATATCCGCGCTTTAAATAGGCGGGTATTTTTTATTATTTTTAATTTAACCTTAGCTTTAATTTTGGCCGCGGCTAATTATTGACAAATGGTATTAAGTGGGGTATGATAATATTGCAATGGTGAAAAGTGGTGAAAAGTGGTGAATTGATTTTTGACTAACATATGTTTATCGGAGAGTATAATCACAATTTAGATGATAAAGGCAGGGTAGCCATACCAGCTAAATTTCGCGTTATGCTTAAAGCAGGCGCGGTAGTTACTAGAGGATTGGATAACTGCCTTTTTTTGTACACTAAAAAGGAATGGCAGAAGCTAGCTGATAAATTAGCCAAATTGCCTATTAGCAAGGCTAACACCCGCGCTTTCGCCAGGTTAATGTTGGCTGGAGCAATGGATGTTGATTTTGATAACCAGGGGCGCATTATGTTGCCAGAATATTTAAGAAAGTTCGCTGGCTTAAAAAAGAATCTTACCATGGCCGGACTTTATGACCGCTTGGAAATTTGGGATCAAGCGGCTTGGAATAAATATAAACAGGGGACAGAGAAAAAAAGCTCTGACATAGCCGAGGCTTTAGGAGATTTAGCAGTATAATCGTGAAAATTTCTATGCAAAAAAGCGTTCGGCCTTATACATTTAGATGAAATATAATCACATACCAGTAATGCTGAATCAGGTAATCGCGATATTAAATCCGCAATTCGGACAAAAATTTATAGATTGCACTTTAGGCGGCGGCGGATACAGCAAAGCGATTTTAGAAAGAATTGGCCAAGACGGGCAAGTTTTAGCCATTGACATAGATGGTTTGGCCATAACAAATGCCAAATTAAATTTTAAAACAGAAATAAAAAATAAAAAATTAATTTTAGCTCATGAAAATTTTAAAAATTTGCGAATTATTGCGGAAAAATATTTTGAGGAAGACATAAAGTTTAATGGCATCGTACTTGATTTGGGGTTATCATCAGCTCAACTCGAAGATAAGCATAGAGGATTTTCTTTTAACATACCTGTAGCTCCGCTAGGCATGAATTTTGGCGAACAAATAGGGGAGACAGCCGAAAATATTATTAATAGCCGGAACGCCGAAGATTTAGCTAAAATATTTAAAGATTATGGTGAAGAAAAGTTTGCTTATAAAATTGCTTTAGCCATAGTTAACGAGCGTCAATTAAATAGAATCGTTACTGCCGGCAAGTTAGTTGAAATTATTATGAACGTCGCGCCAAAGCGATTTCAATCTAAAATACATCCGGCCACTAAAATTTTTCAAGCCTTGCGTATCGCGGTTAATCAAGAATTAGAAAATTTGCAAGCAGTTTTGCCGCAGGCGATTAGTTTATTAAAAATAGGCGGAAAGTTAATAATTATTTCTTATCATAGTTTAGAAGATAGGATTGTTAAACAATATTTTAAACAAGAGTCAAAAGATTGTCTTTGCCCTCCGATCATGCCAATCTGCCGGTGCGGGCATAAAGCTAACTTAAAAATTTTAACTCATAAAATTTTAAGACCGGTCGAGCAGGAGATTTTAAAAAATCCACGATCAAGAAGCGCCAGGCTTAGAGCTGTATATAAAATCATATGAAAAAAACCAATGACCAAAAATTGGCTATCATAACCATAAAAATTTTAAATAAGGTTTTATTGTTCGCTATAATTATTTTAGGAGTTTATTTTATCGCCGGAACCAATGATTTAACCATTAAAGGGTTTGCTCTAAATGATTTAAAAGCACAAAAAAACAGATTGATCCAAGCTAATAATAAACTTGAACTTAACGCGTTAAGCTCAAGTTCATATTCAAATATCAAAAAAAGGGTGAGTAATTTAAGAATGGTGGCTGCAGGGGAAGTTAACTATTTAATCGCCGGCGCTGAAGCCGTGGCTAAAAAATAGTTCATAGTTCATAGTCCCTTCATAGTAATTTATGTCGTTTTGGCAAAAAAGACAAAGTAATAATAAGAAAATAAATAATAGTCGCGTTAATTTAATAATCGCGATTATTTTTTTATTAGCCGGAATGATTATTTATAAATTAATTGATCTGCAAATATTAAATTATGATTTATATTATAATTTAGCCTCTGACCAGCATCAAATTTATAATCTTCTTAATCCGACTCGCGGTCGAATTTTTATTCAAAATGACGTTAAAAGCGCTGATAATCAACTTTATCCCATTGCCACTAATAAAAATTTCGCTTTGCTTTTTGCCGTGCCTAAAGATATAAAAGAAACAGAGAAGATTAGCGAGCAGCTTTATATAATATTTAAAAAAGAAAAAACTGAAAAAGAAGTTGAGCGAATATTTAAAAAAGAAGATAATGAAAACTTAAAGGTCCAGCTTGAAGCTTTAGGCGATATAAAAGATCAAGCCGGCAAGCTTAAAGAGGCGGAAGTAATCGCTGGGCATAAGGCGCTATTAGCCGATAAAATGTTTCAAGATTTAAGGCAAGTCCGACGGGAAACGGAAATTAATTTAAGAAAAAAAGTTATTATTGACGCTTATCTTAAAAAATTAGATAAGCCAGGGGATATTTACGAACCGCTTGAGCAAAAAGTTGACGAGGCGGTTTTAAAGAAATTTTATTTGGCTGTCAGCCAACCTGCCGATAATATAAAAAGCGAAGATTTAGAAATTGACGGCAACGCGATAATTATTTTAAATCATGGGCAGAAAAAAGAATTAAAAATAGATGGCATTGGTTTTTCCGAAAATTCATTTCGTTTTTATCCAGAAGCAAATATAAGCTCTAACATATTAGGTTTTGTCGGCTACGTGGGCGATAAACAGCAAGGCAGGTATGGTTTAGAGGAATTTTTTGATCAAGAACTTACTGGCGCGCCCGGCTCAATAAAAATTGAACGCGATGCCAAAGGCTATCCCATAATTATTAATGATCGTGAATATAATAAAGCTGATGATGGAAGTGATTTAATTTTAACCATTAATCGGTCGATTCAATTTACCGCTTGTCAAAAATTAAATGAAGCTGTTAGCAGACATGGCGCCGATGGCGGCAGTATTATTATACTTGAGCCCGCAACCGGAGCAGTATTAGCCATGTGTTCAAACCCTGATTATAATGGTAATGATTTTCAAAATGTTAAAAATATTAAAGTTTTTACTAATCCGGCAATTTTTTCCCAGTATGAACCAGGGTCAATTTTTAAAGCTATTACCATGTCCATGGCCTTAGATCAGGAAAAGATAACTCCGCGAACTACTTATAATGACACCGGTCAAGTTATAATTTCTAAATATAAAATAGAAAATTCTGATCGTAAAGCTAACGGCGTGCAAAGCATGGCTCAGGTGCTGGAAAAATCTTTAAATACGGGCGCCATTTTCGCTATGAGATCCATAGGCCCTGATTTATTTTCTGAATATGTAAAAAAATTTGGTTTTGGCGAGAAAACCGGCATTGAGCTTGAAGGTGAAAGCAAAGGTGATATAAAAAATTTAATAAAAAAACCCGTAGGCGAACTTTACGCGACCACGGCTTCATTCGGCCAAGGCATAGCGGTTACGCCCATACAAATGGCTGCGGCGTTTTTAGCCTTAGCTAATAACGGCATAATGATGCAACCATATATTGTTAAAGAAATAATCAAGTCTGATGGCGCTAAAATTGAAACTAAGCCTAAAGCAGTCGGCAGAATAATTTCGGAAAAAGCCTCTGCTATTATTGGCGGCATGCTGGTTAATGTGGTAGAAAATGGCCATGGGAAATTGGCCGGCGTTAAAGGCTATTATATCGCAGGAAAAACCGGCACGGCTCAAGTTCCGGCGAAAAATGGCGGATATCAGATTGGCGCTCACATTGGTTCATTCGCAGGATTTGCCCCGGCTAATAATCCGAAATTTGTTATGTTAGTCAGAATCGATCAGCCGCGAGACGTTGCCTGGGCGGAAAGTTCAGCCGCGCCTTTATTTGGCGAATTGGCAGAATATATGTTGAATTATTGGCAAATACCCAAGGAAAGACAGTCCCATTAATGTTTGATTTTGGTACGGATTTTATATTGAAGTTCGGACGGAATTCAAAAAAAGGTTTTCAGCCAGCTTTTAAAAGCAACCCCAGTTATTCAACGGGGCAAGATTATTTTCTCCGCGGGCAAAGCCCGACTTTCCCGCGGATGCGGGGCGATTTGGCGGCAAATTCTTTTTATTCTTATTTCCAATCTCTTATTATTATACTCTTTCCTTTCATTTTGACACGCCACCTTTTGCCTTTCTTTCCATTTTAATTTTCGTATCATTTCAACCGGTAAAGTTAAGCCGATGTTTCTATCGCCAATTTTGGTTAATTTTCTAATGTTTTCATTCTCGGTTTTTCTTCTTGCCATAAATTTTAAATACTTAT
>JAHJXD010000055.1 GCA_018827685.1 Patescibacteria group bacterium | reverse complement strand
AAGCCCCCGCACCCCCAAAGCGGGCGGGCAAAAAAGGAAAGGGTCGGGGGAAGGGAAATTTTTGCCCGCCCGCTTTTTACCCCGTAGCATCCCGCCATAGCGGGATTGCTTCTGGGGTTTCGCCCCGCCGTATTTTTTCGTGCTGGCTATTCGCCAGCGCGTCGCCTAAATTTCTGTATTGCTTTATTTAGAATTAAAATATTGACAATAAAATGTTATGGGTGTATATTCATAATAGATAGCGGACAAAGGTCGAGTTATCTAATAAAATTAAGAAGGGAGGTGAAAAAAATATGCCAAAATTAAATGGAACTGGCCCAATGGGACAAGGTGCCGGAACTGGCCGAGGTCTAGGCCCTTGCGGGGGCGGTATGAGACTAGGTCGTGGTTGCCGTAGCGGTTTCGGTTTCAGGAGATTTGTTTCTCCTAAAAATGAATTGCTTGCTTTGGAAGGCGAGGAAAAAATACTTGAGGAAGAATTAGCGGCGGTCAAAAAAGAAAAAGCAGTCCTAAAAGACCAGCAAAAATAAAAGAAGGCGCGGGAACCGGCCTCTTTGTAAAAAGGGGCCGGGCGACCTTCTTTCAATAAGAAATTTATCATAAAATATTAAAATAATCAATCTTATGCCAAGACCAAGACTTTGCAGAAAAATCAGTTTTAATCCGAATATAACCTATTTTAAACCTCAAGGCGTGCCGATGAGAGAGCTTGAAATTGTAGAACTTACCACCGAAGAAATGGAAGCCTACCGTTTGCGTCATATTAATGACATGGAACAGCAAGAGGCGGCCGAAAAAATGCATACTTCTCAAAGCACCTATCAAAGAATACTTTATTCAGCGTATAAAAAAATCGCCGACGCTTTGGTTAATGGCAAGGCTATAAAAATAATTAAGAAAAAATAAAAAATTATGCCTACATTCTTAGTAATAGTATTTTCTACTTTTCTTATCACCCTATTTGTTTGGGTCGCCGTCCTGTTTATGTTTTTTAAAAAAGAGTTTCTGGGTAAGATTGTAAAATTTTTAGTAGCCTTTTCTGCCGGCACATTGATGGGCGGTGCTTTTTTACATTTGATGCCGGAAGCGGCCGAAAAAATTGATACAAATTTATTATTTATAATTTTTTTAATTTCCTTTGCCGGTTTTTTCCTGATTGAGAAATTACTTTTTTGGCGGCATTGCCATAAAGAAGACTGCCCGATACATTCGTTTGGTTATATGAATTTAGTGGGCGACAGTATTCATAATTTTATTGATGGATTGATTATCGCCGGCGCCTTTATGGTTAATATACATTTAGGATTGGCAACAACCTTGGCAATAGCGGCGCATGAAATTCCGCAGGAAATAGGCGACTTCGGAGTTTTAATACATGCCGGTTTTAAATATAGGTTAGCTTTGATAGTGAATTATTTAGTAGCTTTAACAGTTATACTAGGAGGCGTTGTCGGTTATTTTTTCTTTTCGTCTTTGGATGGTTTCTTACCGTATATTTTACCGGTTGCCGCTGGCGGGTTCGTCTACATTGCCGCCTCCGATCTTATTCCGGAAATAAGAGGCGAGAAAGATGTAAAGAAATCAGTCGCAACATATGTAATATTTATTTTAGGAATATTGTTAATGTTTATAGTTAAATTTTTAGATCATTAATTTATGGAAAATAAAATAAAAAATACTTTGCTGGTTTTTTCTGGAAAAGGTGGCGTGGGCAAATCAACCATTGCTGTTAATTTAGCTATTGCTTTCGTGAAAAAAGGCTTAAAAGTTGGCTTGCTTGATGCCGATATCCACGGCCCGAATCTGGCATTGATGCTTGGCGTTCAAGATGGGGCTGTTTTTCCTTATGGAGAAAATCAGATTTTACCGGTGGAGGTTACCAAAAATTTATCATTGGTTTCAATGGCTTATTTTATTTCAAAATTAGACGCCCCGATTATTTGGCGCGGACCGGCCAAGATGAAAATTATTGAGAGATTTGTTAAAGATGTAACTTGGGGAAACTTAGACTGGCTGATAGTTGATTCTCCGCCAGGCACAGGCGACGAACCGCTTTCAATTGCCCAACTATTACCCAAAGCAGGCGCAGTTATAGTTACTACCCCTCAAGATGTTTCCTTATTGGATTCAAAAAAAGCGATAAATTTTGCTAAAGAATTAAAACTTAAAATTCATGGTATAATTGAAAATATGAGCGGCTTGAAATGTCCGCATTGCGGTGAAACTATAAATTTATTTAAAAAAGGAGGCGGATTGAAAATCGCCAAGCAATATAAAATACCCTTTTTAGGTTCTATCCCGATAGATCCAGAGATAGTAATTTCCGGAGATAGCGGGAATCCGTTTGTTATGGATAATAACTCTAATATAACCAAAAGTTTTATATTAATCGCCAATAAAATATTAACTAAGAAATAAAATAAAAAATACTTATGAAAGAATCAATATCTTTAATTGAGGTGGAGAAAGACAAAGAAATTGAAATCGTTTCTATCGAAGCTGGTTTACAGGCAACTAAAAGATTGTTTGATTTGGGGTTGACCCCTAGGACCAAAATAAAGATTTTAAGAAAAACAATTTCCGGACCGATAGAAATTGAACTAAGGGGTTCAAAGTTAGTATTAGGCAGAGGATTAGCAAGCAAAATATTTATAAAATAAATTTGATATGCCAGAAAAAAAATTAAATATCGCTTTAGCCGGCCAAGCTAATGTCGGGAAAAGCGTTACATTCAATTATTTAACCGGCTTGCATCAGCATATCGGCAATTGGCCTGGAAAAACTATTGAAAAGGCCGAAGGCACTTTGTATTATCGTGGCTATACAATTAATGTTGTAGATTTGCCGGGGATTTATTCTTTGACGACTTATTCCGCTGAAGAAATAATTTCCAGAGAATATATCGCCAAACAAAATCCTGATTTAATAATTAATGTAGTTGACGCAACCCGTCTGGAAAGAAATCTCCTTTTTACTTTACAGCTTTTAGAAATGGGCAAGCCAATAGTTTTAAGCTTAAATATGGTTAACTTGCTGAAAAAAAGAGGAATAGTGATTGATACGGCTAAACTTGAAAAAATTTTAGGAATTCCAGTTGTCCCGACCATTGCCACCCAGGGCAAAGGCTTGACTAAAGTTTTAGATAGTGGAATAGAGTTAATAAAAAAAGAAAAAGATGCTAAACCGATAAAATACGGTAATGAAGTTGAAGAAAAAATCAGCCGATTGGTAAAAAAAATGATAAATTTAAAATTGAATTATTCGCCGAGATGGCTGGCAATTAAGCTTTTAGAAAAAGACAATGAAATAGAAAAGCTAATTAAAGAGAGCGATTTTGATTTATTAAAAGAGGCGGACTGTTTACGCCGAGAATTGGAAAAGATACATGGGCATGATTCGTCGCTGGTTATTGCCGGTGAAAGATGTTTTTTAGTTTCGCAGATAATAGCGGAAGTTTTTAAAATAACTGAATCAAAGAATAAAAGTTTTAACGAAATATTAGATTCTATAATTTGCCACAAAATTTGGGGATATCCGTTAATGCTGGCAACACTCTGTTTTATTTTTTATATAATTTTTTCTTTTGGCGGTTGGGTTTCTTCGTTTTTAGAGAATCTAACCTCCAGCTGGCAATTGATATGGGATCAATTTTTCGGCATTTCTGTTTTTAGTTCGCTTTTATGGTCGGTCGTTGAATCAACTTTGGCTTTAATCGGCATAGCCCTGCCTTATATCATTCCTTTTTATTTGATATTATTCTTGCTAGAAAATTTCGGCTATTTAGCCAGAGTCGCTTTTTTGATGGATCATTTCATGCATAAAATGGGAATCCATGGTAAAGCTTGCATTCCCATGATAATGGGTTTTGGCTGCAATGTGCCGGCTTGTCTGGCGTGCCGTATAATGGAAACGGAAAAAGAAAAATTTATTACTGGTTTTTTAACAACTCTAATTCCTTGTTCGGCTAAAACAATAATCGTTATGGGATTAGTAGCAAGGTTTGTTGGAATTAACTGGGCTTTTGGCTTATATGTTTTTCTTTTTTTATTGATTTTTATTTTAGGCAAAATAACTTCCAAGGTATTGCCTGGCGAAAGCGTTGAATTGATTATGGAAATGCCGGATTATAAAAGACCAAATTTAAAAGCAATTCTTTTACAAACTTGGTTTAGAGTTAAGGACTTTATTCTTATCGCCGCCCCTTTAGTAATTTTATTAGGGGTTTTGATAAAAGCGATTTCTTTAGCCGGCTGGCTGGATGTTATCGGAAGTTTGTTAAGTCCAATAACAGTTGGTTGGCTTGGATTACCGGCAATCTGCGGAGTTTTGCTTATTTTCGGAATTTTACGGAAAGAGCTAATTTTGGTTATGCTCGCCAGCCTGATAGGAACGGCTAATTTTGCTCAAATATTATCACCAGTGCAGATGATTATTTTAGCTTTAGTAAGTTTGCTTTATTTCCCCTGCGTGGCAACTGTTGCAGCTTTTTGGTATGAATTCGGCTGGAAAAAAACAATAAGCGTTATCGCGGTAGAATTATCCCTGGCGATTTTATTAGGAGGTTTAGCTTATAGAATATTAAAAATTATTTTTATCTAAAATATTTATCACTCAAACATTATGAAAAAAATATTTTTTCTGTATTTGATAATTTTATTTAGCGTGGTTTTTTTTACTCCTAATTTTTCTTATGCTCAAGATAACGAAACAGAAAGTTATAATGAAGAAAATATTTTAGAAGAAATTATACCGCTGGAACAAGCCACGCCACCGTCAAGCGCCGAAGAAACTTTTGAAGCGAAAGTAATAAAAATTTTAGACCAAAAAGAAATTAATCGGGAAGATGGCTCTAGGGCAATCCAGCAGAATTTATTATTAAAAGGCCTAGACGGGAAATGGAAAAATAAAGAAATAAAATTTGAAGGAATTTCCGATATTGAAGTAGCCAGTGCTGGAATATATAAGGTGGGCGATAAAGTCCTGGTACAGAAATCTACCGATATGGAAGGCAAGGAAAAATACTATATTACCGATTTTATCAGGCGAGGATATTTATATTTGCTTGGAGCTATTTTTTGCGCGATAATTATTTTAATTGGCAGAAAGAAAGGAATAAAATCATTGCTAGGTCTGGTTATTAGTTTCTTTATTATTATTAAATTTATTTTGCCAAAAATATTAGACGGCAGCAATCCGTTGTATATCGGCCTGATTGGCGCCTTTTTTATCTTAACTATAATGATCTATTTGACCGAAGGCTGGAGTAGAAAATCGCATCTGTCAGTATTAAGCGTTTTAATATCTTTGTTCATTACATTAATCTTCTCGGTGTTATTTACAAAATTAACCAGATTATCGGGAATGTCGCAAGATGAAACGGTTTATTTAATCGGTTTAAGCAAAACCGCAATTAATTTTCAAGGCTTATTATTGGCCGGCATGCTGATTGGCGCCATCGGCGTTTTAGATGATGTAATTGTCAGTCAGATTGAAGTGGTGAAACAGATTAAGGAAATAAATCCATACATGGATAATAATAAAGTATTTAAAGCCGCTTTTAAAATTGGCAATACTCATTTGGGCACAATGGTAAATACTTTGTTTTTGACTTATGCGGGCGCTTCCTTGCCGTTACTGCTTTTGTTTATAATTCACCAAGAACCCTTTTTGTCTTATAGCCAAGTGATTAATAATGAAATTATCGCGACTGAAATCGTCAGAACATTAGTTGGCAGTATCGGCGTGGCTTTATCAATGCCGATCGCTACTCTGCTTGGTGCTTATTGGTTAAAAATAAAAAATAAAAATGTTTAAATTTATAAAGGTAATAAATCCGTTGTGCGCTCACAGGTTGGCGGGGTAAATAATTGGCGGCGCATTCGCATTAAGCGAATACGAAAAAATACGGCGGGGCGAAACCCCAGAAGCAATCCCGCTATGGCGGGATGCTACGGGGTAAAAAGCGGGCGGGCAAAAATTTCCCTTCCCCCGACCCTTTCCTTTTTTGCCCGCCCGCTTTGGGGGTGCGGGGGCTT